>CAWUIU010000104.1:0-9540 GCA_963922285.1 uncultured Oligoflexia bacterium
TTTTAATTTGATGTAATTTGTAGAATAAATTTAAATTTGAGCCATCAAGAGTGAGTGAAGCGAGTTTATATACTCTTTATTGAGATAATTAATTTATTAAATTGAATCAAAAATGAATAAAAAGGATATTTTTTATATGTCAGGTGCAAAAAATAATGATGATTCTTTAGTTTTTATCCTCAGATAATCCATTTATTTTGTAGGTTGGCTAGTAAAGGAAAGAAAAGTTTTCACTCAGCTTGTTCCCGCCTTGAACGCCAGCCTCCCAGGTTAAAGGAGAGAGTATGTTTAAATTCTTTAATACTAAAAATGAAGAGATGAATAGGTATCAGTCATACCTGAGATTAGTTATGGCATATTTAGAGGTTGAGGGGTACGACGAAATTGTAGAGGTAAAGGATTTGGATACATCGGCTATTAAGGGGAGAAAGGTCACTTATAAAAAAAGTAAAAATGATAAGGCTTTTGTTGAGCTTTTTAGAAGTGATTATCACGATTGCTTTAGTTTGCGAGTAGATACTTATGTTGAGTTTAGGCACGATTCAATACTTAAGATGCCTGATACATATTTTTCTTGGGATAAAAAGAGTTATTGGAATTTCACAGAGCTTTCAGGTCAGTTAAATACATTTAAAGAATCAACTCAGAAAATAGAAAGAATCATAACAGCCGTATATGGCAAGGAGGAATTATGAGTAAAAGATTTACAAAGGAAGTAGAGGTTTAGGTTTTGTTTGATAGTGAAAAATATGAAACAAAGGATGGAAAAGTGAGTTACAAAACTAGTGGAATGGTGAGCGAGGGAAGAATCGTCTTGGATTTTGTTAAAACAGATAAGCCTGTTAAGCAAGGAGACAAGATTAAGATGGAAATGGTCTTAGAGGTTCAGTATGTTCGTCCATTGTCCTAATGAGGTGCTGGTTTAATTTTCTGTTTGCTCTGTACATATTAATTATTGTATGAAACCATTTGAAAATAAACTTAAGGGAAGAGGTGTTTATGAAAATAGTTTTATTTGGAATGCTGTTGTTTTCATCAGTGACTTTTGCAGGAATAAACCTTGAGGTTGATTTTAATATTTCGGGGAAAAAGAGTCACATCAACAAAAAAATAGATTTTGATAAAAAATATATTCACAAATTTAATGATGGTAGAATAGAGTATACTCTTTCTAGTAAGAGACCTGTTGGTTATCCTTCTAAGTATCTCTGGGGAGAAGATTCAGTTCACTTAGAGGCAAAAATCTATGATATTAATGGAGTTATTATCTCGTCTCCTCAGGTCTCTACTGTGTTGGGACAAGATGCGACTCTTGAAATATTTGAGGAAAAAAATCCCAAAAAGCTAGAAACAAAAATTGTGTTTAAGCCAACGAAAATTTAATTCTAGATTTAATTTATAGTATAAGTAAGGGGGGGGCAAGGCGAATGCCCCCTTTTTTTGTTTTCTAGGCAACTTCTTCAAGATGATTTGGAGTATATTTTTCAACACTTAGTTCGTCTTTACTTTGTATATAGCCATTGGTCGTTTGGATGGATAGATGCCCTAAGTATTCCATTGCTTGCTTTAAATCAAGTTCCTGTACAATGTATCTGGCAAATGAGTGACGGCAATCGTGTATGTCATATTCAAAGCCTAGTTCATTTTGAAGCTTTCTCCATTTCTTTGTTAATTGGTTTGGAGAGATAGGTTGTGCCGTTCGTATAATATTTTCTATCTCTCTCGTACTTAAGTTATTTATTGATACAGCATAGGAAATCCTTCTTGGTTCACCTGTTTTGGTAGGTTTTAAAATCTTTCTTGGAGGTTCTTCGGTGTAGTCTAAGGATTTAACTTGTTGTTTTATGTAAAGATTATCAATATACATATTTTCATTTACCGAAAGGGCTAAAGCTTCACTTCTTCTGAGTCCAAACTCATAGCAAAGTTCAACGATTTTTAAGTGTTCATCTTCTCTAATTCTATCCCTAATAGTAAGCCAGTGTTCTTCTGATATATGCCCTCTTTTCTTTACTAGGTTATGAGCCTTTCTGAGTTTTTCTAAGCTTCTAAATTGACTATTGGATATAGGTGAAAATCTTGTTGGTGGGTATTTGTTAGGGTATTGCTCATGTAGATATTCCATAAATTGATTCATAAGCCATATGACTCTAACAATTGTATTTTTGCTTCTAAGTTCTCCCTTGGGAAATATTCTTTCACTATCCTTGATATCATTACTGTAATTTAAAAGACATTGCCCCCATCTTTTTTCAAACTTCTTCCATTCATTAACTTTGGGCGTTTTCTGGTCTTGAAACCAATTTAAGCCATAGTTGATAAATGAATTGAGCCTGTTTTCAATATCTTTTTTGTCGTCATTAAGAAAGTTGGCTTTAATAGTTCTACAAAAATTAAGTATATGAGTTCTTGGGATATAAGACTCTTTTAGCTTGTATTTGATACCCGCTTTTACTTCTGCAGGGTCTAACCCGTTAAGATAGGTTGCTAGGTTATCTAGCTCTCTTTTACTTTGAAGAAATTCTCTATAAAAAGGTTTTTTAAGCCTTTGCCAAGTAGAGCCACCATCTTTGAATCGGATAAATCTCTTAACGGAGTAGGAGTTATTTTCTTCATATACTCCCCATTTACAAATAATGTCTTTGCCTTTCTCCCAGCAAGCTCTTCCATCATTTTGTCGTGCTTGATAGTCTTCAGCTAGCCATCTTTCAATTTTGCTAATGTCTTGTTTTGTTACTTTTTTGTGCCTAGGCATACAGTCCTCCAATATAGTTATCGGAAGTCTGAACTCAGAGTTTAGGTAAGTAGCTACCAATTTAATCTTAAGGCTACCAAAATAAAAAAGGGGAACTATGAAAGTTCCCCTTAAATATAATCTTGGTGGCTCCAGCCGGACTTGAACCGGCACGCCCTAAGGCAAATGATTTTGAATCATTCATGTCTACCATTCCATCACGGAGCCAAGACTTAATTTAAATTTCAATGCCCAAAATTGGTAACTTTTCACCAGATTTTGAATCCGTCGTGTCTACCATTCCACCACTCCGGCATAATGAAGTGATATTTTAGATGAAATGTCTTTGAAATGACAAGCATTTGTATAATCATTTATAAAATGATTTTGTTATGAAATAGATTTGCTCTTGTTATTTGATCTACTTTTAGGTAGTTGCTGCGCATAGATGTATCTCTAAGGCTTCAAGCGTTCTCAAGGTTAGTTGACCTGCATTAATTTTCTCCAAAGTTTCTTAGAGGATTACCTAGAAGTTCGCTCTCTGAGAGAAAGAATCATTGTTTGAAATTAGCAAAGACTGGAAAGTGACTTTTGAAAAAAAAATAGCAGTATGGTTTGCGAACAAAGTCTTAAGCTTATAATTGGTCCTATTGATAATTCTTTAAGTATTTGATCAGTGATCTTATCCACTTTATACATAAGAAAACGGACTATTTTTTCAATTAATGAAGTCTCATTCGAGTGATTGTGTTAGGCGTCAATTCGATTTAAAAAGTGTTTAGCTGCTGAAAAAATGCGTTCTTTTCGCTCATTTCCCATTTTGTCTATTGTATTGATTACAAAACCCATTCGAGGATTACTTTGATAAAACTCCCTGTTTTTATCAATAAAAGACCAGTAAAGACCATCCCAAACATCACACCATTCACCTTTTATAAAATTACTCATTTTGATTATATAGTTTGAGCCACTTATATATGGTTTGGTGGCAAAGATTCCGCCATCACTAAATTGACCCATTCCATAGACGTTTGGACCCATTACCCAGTCACTTGAATCACTAAACATTTCCATAAACCACTTGTGAACTTCTCTAGGTTCAATTTCACAGAGTAGCATAAAATTTGATATCACCATTAAGCGATCGATGTGATGTGTATAAGAGTATTTCCTTACTCTTAAAATAGCATCATCGACGGGAGGGATTCCTGTCGTACCATCATACCAGTGATGACTTAACTTTCTTTTGTGATTAAAGAAGTTTGACCTATCCTGTTCCTCGCTATAGTTTTGATAAATGCCTCTGACAAATTCACGCCATCCAATTATTTGTCGAATAAAGCCCTCAATAGAATTTAAAGGGATAGCGTTTTTTTTATAAGTTTCAAGTGTTTTAGCAATAACTTCTTTTGGTGGGAGAAAGCCTATATTCACCATTGGAGAGATAACAGAATGAAAGAGAAATGTTTCATTTTCTACGATTGCATCTTGATAACTTCCGAAATTATGTATTTTCTGTTTTAAAAAAATGTTTAAATACTTTAACGCTTCTTTTCGATTTGTAGGTATCCAATAGTCTTTTGATGAGCCAGGATGGTCTGAGAATAATTTGTTTGTAAGAGTTATAACTTCTTTAAGATGTTGGCTCTGTTGCTTTTTTAATAGCGTTGGAGGAACAGTTGTTCCTTTTGGCATTTTTTTTCGATTGTCGCTATCATAGCTCCATTTTCCCCCTATAGGCTTTTTGTCGTCATCAATAAGTATATTTAGTCTCTTTCTTTGTCTTTGATAAAAATTTGCCATGAAAGGTTTTTTGACTGAGTTTAAGTATTCCGAGAATCTAGAGCGAGTTGTTAAAAACGATGGAGATTGAATAATCTCATATTTAATTCCTCTTTCTGATAAGGAATCGAAGTATTTAGTGAGATAAGATTCAAAAAACTTATCCTCGATTTCATAAATTTTAATTATTTTAATCTTGTTATTTTTCTTTAGACATTCTTCAATCTTATCAATGTATGTAAGATGTTTTTCTTTTTCGTTTAATTTGCAGTAATAGGTTTTATGTTTTTTCGCTAGTTCTTCATGATACTCCCTCATTGATGCTAGAAAGAAAATGATTTTGTGCTTATGATATTTAAAATGAGTGCAGAGATCATTATCTTCGGCCATGAAAAATATTGTAGAATCCTTTGCTCCTGATTCCTTTAAACATTGATAGGGAAAGAGATGGTTTCCTAAAATGATAAATAATTCGTTTGAAGTCATTTTCTCTTACTTCCTTTGCCTAGGCGTTTTGCATTTCTCTTTTTTGCATGCTTGATAAGTATATCTTTCCCGTGATACCTCGATTGCTCAGAGTTCTTTGCTTTGTAGAGCTCCTCTCGTGCATATTTTCCAGTTTGCTCGATGTCGACAATTGGCTTAGGGTAATCGATGCCTAGTTTGAAATCATATAGAGATTCTTCAAGTGGAGACAATTTCCAGGGCTCATGAACTAATTCGTTTGGAATGCTCTTTAGTTCGGGGAGCCACTTTTTTATAAATTCACCTCGAGGATCTTTAGAATACGACTGCTTGATAGGGTTGTAAATTCTAATAATATTTATACCTGTTGTTCCTGCCTGCATTTGAAATTGAGAATAGTGAATGCCAGGTTCATAGTCGAGAAACATTCTCGCAAGATAATTAGCTCCCTCTTGCCAAGGTTGCCACAAATGATGAGTAAAGAAAGAGACGACCATAGCTCTCATTCTAAAGTTTATATAGCCTGTTTCTTTTACAGCTCGCATGCAGGCATCAACTAAGGGGTATCCGGTTTCTCCATTTTTCCACGCTTTTACGAAGTTCTTGTTTTTTTTATGACGTAAGTGATCAAATGCTGGATTTAGATTTTTGTATTCGATATTCGTTTGCATTTCAAGTTTCTGAGTAAAGTGACAATGCCATTTTAACCTGGCCATATATTGATCAATTGACATCTTATTCTTTATTTTTGGTCTCGCATTTTCACATGCTTGGTATATTTGAGATATGGTGATATTGCCCCATGAAATGTATGCTGATAATAATGAACAGTAGTAGCGACTTTTTTCTGGATAAGATATATTATTAAAATATGAACCAATTTTAGTTTCTAAAAAATCATTTAGCATTTTATGAGCCTGACTTTCTCCACCAGTTAACATGTTTTTATTAGGCGCGCTTAAAGTCGCTCGAAGCTCTGTGGACAAGAGAAAGGGATGATCTTTTAGTTGTATCGTTTGTCGACTTACTTGAGAGGTGTCAATTGTCGGAATTTCTTTTTTGGCTGATTTTATCCATCTTGCATCCCAAGATGTTCGGTTTTTTATTCCTCTTAGAACTCCATTAGACTGGAACTCTTTCCATTTTACTTCGTGATGTTTAAGTAAATGTTTAATTTTAATATCTCTATCAAAGGTATGCTCTAGACCTGTCTCTTGATAGGAGAGAACTTGTTTAACTTTATATTTTTGTAATAAATAGGAAAATGCATTTTTAGCATCGCAGTGAAAAACTGTAATTGGTATTTTAGAGTTGAATTCAATGAGTGACTGATAGACAAATCTCCAATGTCGTATGTCAAAGTCTCCATAATTTTCAATTAATGGTTCAAATATATAAATGACAATTACATTTGAATTGTCTTCTTCTACTTGTTTTAATGCTTCGTGATCAAGGGTCCTAATATCCCTTTTGAGCCAAACGATAGAAACCTTAGAGTCCATAGTGAATTTTAACATTATTTATAGCTTATCGTTTGGGTGTCTAGTCTCTGTCTAGACTATCTTTCGAGGACGTGTCTGTTACGGCTTTGTGGAGAACTATTTCTTTTGGCTGACTCTTGCTTAAGTTTTGTTTCATTATTACACGAGGCTTCTAGGAATGATTTAATAATTCCTGGCTCATATTTCTCTATCTGAATTGTTTCGAGAATCTTGTAGTTTGAAGAGTCATAGATGTATATATACATACCATCAAGTTGATCAGAAAGATCGAGATCTAGTGGAAAGCTTATTCCTGGAAGAATACTTTCTGGATTACTTAAGGGAAATGATGATATTAAAATACCTTTAAAGTCAGTATAGTAGGTACAGGCTGGATTGTAATATTGATACAAGCTTGTTTTGTAGATGTCTAATTCTCTATTAGAAGGGAGTCTAAAGTTGTCATTGTCATCCATCCCTAGTTCAGCGTGTCCATCATATAGCGAAACTATTAGTTCTTGATACATTTCATATCTGATATCACATTCTTCACATTCTTCTGATTCTGATAAAACATAAGGCTTATCTATTTCGACAATATTTTCATAAAAATAGTTACACCCATATTCTGTCTTTCCATTATTTGTAGAGCTCTCCTTAAATTTTAATAAAGAATGCTTTTTAGAACTATAAGTTGATATTGTAATTTCGTTGTGCTCACTTGGATTGCATGAATAAATATTTTCATCAGGAAATGTTGTTGTATAGTCAAAAAATATTTTTTGAGATGCTTTTAAGGTAACTCGAAGTTCGATACCGCACTTATTGTTACATTCATCAGCAAAGGAACTATTAAAAAGGGCTAAAAAAAATGTAATTATCAAAGCTCGCATATTATATTTTTCGGTTTATTTAAAACGAACTTGATATCTCGTTAAGCTGTCAATAATTGGTCTAGGAGTTTGTTAGCTACTTTGAGATAATATTAGTTATGGCATTAGAACACTTAGGAATTTATGCAATAAAGAGCCATCTATCTGATAAAACGAAAGTTTCTTACTTTTTAGAGGGGCGTTTTGGTAACTTTATCATAGGAGAGGCATTTAAGTTAACCGACGAGATTAGTTGGTTACTGAAGACTCGAGGTGGAGTCGCCAAGGTTTTGAATTTTCAAAATTTTACTCGAGAACAAGAAATGACTCATTTGTTTAATAGGTTTGGAGCTTCTGAAGTTGTTTTTAAGGATAATTTGAAGTTGTCGGAGTTTTTTCCAAAAGAAATATGGGGAATGGATTATTACCATATCGACTTTATAGAAGTTTTTGTTGAAGATTTCAAAGGGTTGTTAATTACTAAAAATAATCGTTCTATTTTGTTTGTGAATGATCATATAGCTATTAAAGATAATGAATTAATTTTTTCTAGTCCCGAATTAGAGTTAAAAGTGAAAACGCAACTAAATCTTTTTCTTGGTAAGATTGACTTTGTTCTCGGAACAAACATAATCTCAGGGAACTCAGCTATTGCTATGACGGATGAAATTTATAAGGACAAACTATGTCTATGAATATTGTCATCGTTCATCGCAACTTTATAAAGGCAAGGGAGTTTGTAAAGTCGATAGATAACCCAGTAATAATTAATTTTAGTGATGACTTTAGTAACTATAGCAATGTTGTAAAAAAAAGAAGGAATGAACTATTTGAAGATGTCTTTTCAACTTTAGCTTATAAGATAATTAGTAGTGAACAAGCTTTACTTAAATTTTTAAAAGAACAAAGAAATATTGAGTCAATTAGTTTCTTCTCCGTAAAAAGTTATTACGAAGAGAAGCTATATGATAAAATTAGAATCTTAAACCCAGCGTTTAGCTGTCAATTCGTGACCCACAACTATCTTCTTGATAGAGTTAATCTTGATCGAGTGAAGGATCAATTCACTTCTTTTCGTAAACTTTATGAAGATTATATTCCCTTCTTTTATACTGAAGCTGTTAAAAATTCGAACGGTAGTAAAATTGATATCTTTTTAAATAAGTATTTTTCGAGTGATGCTCCCGGTAGCTACTTTGATACACGAAATGGTGTTGTTGGGGATGGGTTTTCTACACGTTTTTCTGATCTGCTAGCTTATGGTGCTTGTGATGTTCGTTACCTATATAATCTCGTAAAGGATTATGAAAATAAAATTGGTGCTAATAAATCAACATATTGGATATTCTTTGAACTTATGTGGAGAGAATTTTTTTATTGGAATTATCAAAAACATAAGACAAAGTTTTTTTCTATCAACGGAATAAAGGGGGCAATAGAATATCCCATAAAAAAAATAGAGAGAACTCAGTTGATTGAAAAATTAAAAAAAGATAAATTTTGTCTTGCTGCTTGGAATGAGTTACGTGAAACAGGTTATTTATCAAATCGTATAAGACAAATATTCGCTTCTCGTTTAATAAATGATCTTAATATTCCTTGGTGGCATGGAGCGAAATTATTTGAAGAAAACTTAATTGATTACGATGTCTTTTCTAATTATGGAAATTGGCTATACCTTGCTGGTGTTGGTTGTGACTCAAGGGGAAAAAGATATTTTGACTTACAAAAGCAATTGAGTGTATACGATCCAAATAATGAGTATATAAATCAATGGACTTAAAGAGTGTATTCTATAATCGATATCGAAACAACTGGTGGCCATCGCGATGGTAATAAAATTACTGAAATAGCCATAATAAATTTTGATGGTGAAAAAATTGAAGATACTTTTACTACGCTTATTAATCCTGAAAGACAAATACCTTGGACTATTACGAGACTAACGGGCATAACTAATGAAATGGTAAGTGCTGCACCAAAGTTTTATGATATTGCCAAAAAAATTGTTGAAATGACAGAGGGACGAATATTTGTTGCTCACAATGTTTTTTTTGACTTTAATTTTCTAAAAAGAGAGTTTTCTGACTTAGGTTATTCATTCAGACGTAAGAAAGCTTGCACTGTTAGACTTGCACGAAAACATTTACCAGGCTATCACTCTTATTCGTTAGGAAAGATTTGTTCTGATTTAGGAATACATATT
>CAWUIU010000105.1:0-9526 GCA_963922285.1 uncultured Oligoflexia bacterium
TAAAAGATTGATATTCTCCTTTCCTGTTAGTCTCGGAAATAGACCGGCTTCTTCGCTTTGTAAAAAGGCAATGAGACCCTTGCTTTTTTTAGTATCTTGAAAAATATCAATATTGTCTAAAGTGACATTACCTTCTGTAGGGGTTAGTTGGCAGGCTAAGATTTTAAGAAGAGTTGTTTTTCCAGCTCCATTGTTTCCATAAATGAGAGTTCGAGAATTTTCTGGAAAAACAAGACTTAGGGGCCCAAATACTTTTTTATGAGCAAAACTTCTCGATAGGTTTTCAATTGCTAACATCAAACTATTGTAGGTGATTCTTTGAGTCCTTTATAGTGAAAGGGCATTTTTTGTTTAAAAAAATGTAGATATTTTTGAAATACTTTAGTGATTTCATGTAAGTATTTGAAATTTATGTGGTTTGCTTGCTAGGCAAATTAGTTAATTTTCTTTTAATTTCTATAATATTTCAGATATTTACCGATAAGAATATAGAACCAAAAGATTTTTATATCGATAAAGGTAAAATAATTTGAAAAAATTAGATGTCATTTTAGACGAGACAACCATTATTAACTTTCCTTTCTTTAAGAGACTACTCATGAGGTATAAGTTTATTAGTGTTGCTACGGTACTTGTGATTGTATCTATCTTTTCATATTTTTATAATTCGCAATTTAACATTTATAAAGTTGGTAAGACGTTTAAAAATGTCTCTAATGATGCGGACTCACCTTTAGTTACAATATCAAATATCATTGGTGAGAAAAAAGTAGGTATAACTACTGAAGAGGTTCTTTCATCGCTTCGCTCTGTGGACTTTGTTAAGAAGTTAGCTGAAGAGGTTTATGATTCAGGTGAATTTCTTGATCATAATTTTTCTGATTTCCATGGAAAGGATCAAAGAAGTACATCTGAAATTTTTAATGCTTGTGGCGAGTCCAGAGAGTGTATGGTTAATTTCTTCATGGGCAGACTTCCTGGAATGTACATAGTCGCACCTAATGATCAAGTTCAGAATAATTTCTTTTTGACAGTTCAAAGTCTTAATAGGCAAACAACAGCTTTCTTGTTGAATAAAGTTGAATCAACAATTCAAAAGACAAGAGTTGAGTCAATTAAGCACCTTCATTCACAGCAAAAAGCTTTAACTCAAAAGCTTTTAAATTCAAAGAAAGAAGAATTGAATGATCTTGAGCCGAATGCTCTTGAAGAGAGTGAAGATTCATTAAAAGAAAGTGTTAAGCAATTAGATGAACGGATCAGAATTGTCTCTAGAGATTATCATAAATTAAAGATCGAGCTAGATCTTATTGATTCGCAATTAGAGCAGACGAGAAGGACGCTTTCTAGTGAGAATCGAAACCGTTTCAATCCAAAAACTTCAAAAAGAGTAAAAGCTATTAATAAGAAGATTGAGAAGTATAGACAAGATATTAGTGCAATTGAAGTATCGCTTAGCTCTTTCTCTGGAGATGACAAATCTATATTAAATCAACTAAAGAGTGAATTGAGAAAGGCAGAGCGAGAACTAAAGAGCATTCCTAACTATCGTTTGTATCTTGGTAGTAAAGAAGACTTCATTAAACGTAAAGGAAAGAGCTCTGAAGACGTAGCTTTTGATAGTAAAGTAAAGAGGAGTCAATTTGCTAGAGTGAGTAAAGAGCTTCTTGAGTTGCAAGAAGAGAGAGCAAAAACTGTAAAGATGCAGAAAGATCTTTCATCTAAGATTAAGGATATCACGCCAATTGTAGAATATATAAAAATACTTGAACAAAAGATGGTTCAGTTGCAAATTATTGAATCAACGATTATTTCAGATTATGTTTTTTCAAAAAATGTTAGTGGTATAAGTGTTTTTAGAAGGACTTCACTAGCAAAGGCTGTACTCTTTTGTTTTTTCGTGACATTCTTTTCTGTTTTTTCTCTGATTATCATTCGCTATTTAGCAGATTCGAAGATTTATGATGAGTATGAGCTCTCTAAGAATTATAACAATATTGATGTTATTGGTAAGACACCAAATTTTAATGTAAGTAAGTGAGCGCGAGTGTAAATATACTCACTCGACTGACATCGAGTGAGTAATTAGTAATTATAGATTTAAGCTGATTGTCGCTCCAAAAACTTTATCTTCAGCTTCGCTTTCAGTTGTTCCTGAAATTGTTTTTCTGTTAGTATCAGTAAACCAGAGTTCAACATTACTTGAAGAATAGTTTTTAACTACGCCTATCTTGTAATCCATGTGACTTTTCTCACCTTTTTTAGACTCATCATCGTGAGATGTGTAGCCAAGTGTTACATTTAAGCCTAGCTCTTTTTTATTGTTTAAGAATGTTTTATTTAGGCTATAGTAAATTGAAGAGACGTCACTCCCAAAGTGGTCATCAGTGTAGTTTACTGCTAATTCATATCCTTTATATTCAAAACCAACGTTGTATTCCATTGTGTCAGCGTTTCCATTTTGAACGTAATGATAAAACAAACCACCTATTGAAAGAGTTAAGTCGCCCAGTTTTTTTGCATAACCAAGTGACCAGTCTGTTTCAGACCCGTTACCAGAAAGAGTTGAAACCCATACTCCAGCATAGAGACCTGATTTATGATTGTAGTCTAAACTTGCTTGAGCAGCACTACCGTGATTAGTTTGTGTCTGACCTCTCCATACGTAGTCAGAAGTAAAGCTTGCCGTGTTCGAAAGTCCAGCAAGAGTAGAGAAGCTTAAGATTGCTCCTAGGAATAATTTACGCATATACATCTCCTTATGCTTTGTTAAAATATTTGATAATAAAATTTTTACTCAAAAGGATTGAAAAGTGAAGCTTTTTAAACATTTTAAAACCCAGTTAATTATCTCATTTGTACTTGTAGGGTTTTTACCTTCGTTACTAATTACTATGAATAACTATTTTTCTATCAAATCTGGAATTGAGAAAGAAGTTAATAGTAAACTATTAGCGATATCAAGTTCAAAAGCAGAAGAAGTAACGAGTTATTTAGAAACAATAAAAAAACAACTCCTAACATATTCAAAAACAACTCATATTATTGATAGTTCGCAAAAATTTGTTGATGCGTACAATAATATTGATGTTAATTTAACAAGTGAGATGAAACAAGGTGTACTTAAGTACTATAAAGATGAGTTTAATAAAAAATATGAATCTGAAATAGGAAAGCCGTATTCCATAGATGATTTAGTTAATCCTTTGGAGGATAAGGATTGGGTAATGCAATATGCATTTATCTCAAATAATGAACATCCCTTAGGTGCGAAGGATAAGTTAGATATTTCTACAGTATTGCCTAATTATTCGAAAGTCCACAAGGTTTATCATCCGGCTATTAGAGAGTATTTAAGTAAGTTTGAGTATTACGACATTTTTATTATTGATAAAGACAGTGGAAGAATTGTGTATTCAGTTTTTAAGGAATTAGATTTTTCTACATCGTTGAATAGTGGGCCGTATAAAGATTCAAATCTTGCAAAAACTTATCGCGAAGCTTTAAAAATTACGAATCCAGATGAAGTAGCTTTTAGAGACTTTGAGAAATATACACCAAGTTATGAAGCACCGGCTTCATTTATTGCTACACCAATTTGGAAAGATGGAAAGATTGTAGCAGTTCTAGCTTATCAAATGCCTGTTGGTGCAATTAATGAAATCATGTCATCGACAAAGGGACTTGGGAGGGGAGGAGAAGCATATCTCTTGGGAGAGGATAATCGACTTCGTTCAGATTTGAAAAACAATAAAAACTATTCAATTGTTAGCTCTTTTCGCAAGAATCTAACATTAAAGTCCAATGACAAACAATTGGCATTTAAGTCTGGTCAGTCTGCGAGTGTATCTCAAAACGTAAATGGAGAAGGAGTTTATCGAAATGTGAAAAGGGTAATGTTTGAGGGAAGTAAGTGGATTGTTGTTACAGAAATTCTTGAATCAGTAGCATTTGCTAGCCTTGTCAATCTAAGGAACCATGCATTTCTTTTCTCATTTGTGATAGTAATTTTTGTTATCTTCTTTGGTTTTTTCCTTTCAAATAAATTAGCGAATAGAATTAGTCGTATTACAGAAAGTTTATCTAAAAGTTCACATGAGGTTCAAAATGCTAGTCAGTCCTTATCTCTTGCAAGTGATAGAATGAATGATAGTGTGTCTTCTCAGTCAAATAGTATAAGTCAGACTGCGTCGGCTGTTGATGAAATTTCATCGATGTTAGCGAAAAGTGATGATTCAGCGCAGAGTGCAAGTAAGCTTTCTCGTTTGACGAAAAAGAATGCGCAAGAAGGTGCTGGAACAGTTGAAAAGATGTTAAAAGAGATTGATTTAATTTCTAAAAGTTATGATGAAATTGCGAAAAGTATAGAGTCTAATAATAATGATATTGGAGATATTGTAAATGTGATTACAGAAATATCTCAAAAAACAACAGTCATAAATGATATCGTTTTTCAAACGAAACTCTTATCTTTTAATGCTTCAGTAGAGGCTGCTCGTGCTGGGGAGCATGGAAAAGGTTTTGCTGTTGTTGCAGAAGAAGTTGGAAACTTGGCGACTATGTCTGGAAGTGCAGCTGATGAGATTATGAGTATGTTGGAAGGCTCTATTAATAAAGTGAATTCAATTGCCTCTAAAACACAAACTGAGGTAACAAAGATTGTAGATGAAGGAAAGTGTCAAGTTGATATTGGAGTAGGAGTAGCAAAAGAGTCAAGAGATAAGCTCAATGCAATTCATGAAAATATCGCACAATTAGATACTAGTGTTTCAGAAATAGCCGCTGCATCTAGAGAGCAACAGGCTGGTATTGAAGATATAAAATCAGCGATTTCAAAATTAGAAGAGTCTACAATGGTCTCAAAAGAAATGTCATCATCAACCGATCAGTCTTCGACTAAACTTTTTAATCAATCTAAAGAACTGCGAGACTCAATTGAAAGCTTAAGAGAGCTTCTTGGTACTAAAAAGGATACGTAGCTTTGTTATAACTTTCGCTATAATCTATGTTGAGTTTACTCATTCTTTTTGAAGAAGGTACATATCTCAATAGAGAGTTTTATTACAGTGATAAGAGTAGTGAAGGATTTCATGCGTTAAGTAATATATAAAACAAATGAAGATGAAAAAGTAGCTTCGTTTGATTCGAAGGCTAAGTAAATTGGGGCAGAGCTAGCAACTATAATAAGTGAGGTGGAGAATAGGTAGAGGATAGGTAAGAATACTCCCATAGCTCTAACAACATATTCTTCTCTAAAGTATTCTTTAAGCTTTTCTGACCCATATTTTCTGAGTTGTTTATATTTGTCCTCGGTTAACAAAAGTTAGTTAGGAATAATTAGAGCATGGAATATGGAAAATTAAACAAATGTTTCCAAAATTTTATTTAAAACTTTTTAAATAGAATCAATATGACAAAAGGTATAGACTAGTTATTTTACTAGTGAGATATTCTGCCCGAAATCAAGGTGTGTCATGTCTCAAATATTTATTTTAGTAATAACTTTTTTTACTTTTTTAGGAAATGCTTCAATTGTTCCAAAGAATGATCTAAGAATCCCTGTCGCTAGTAAAAGTAATATAGGTGAACAACGTTTTAATATTCTGATTAATAAAGTCGTTAATCCATATAGAAATATACTGTCATTATATGGGGCAAAAGACTTTGTGGTTGAAGCTCTGTGGGAAAGTGAGAGAGTGAATGCTTCAGCAGGAAAGAAGGATGGTGTTTACCGTTTAAAAGTACATGGTGGATTAGCTAGATATTCTAAAATGACAGAAGATGCATTCGTCATGGTATTATGTCATGAGATTGGTCACTTTGTAGGTGGTGCACCAACTTGGAAGCCATTTAATGAAGCAAGCTCAGAAGGTCAGGCTGATTACTTTGCATCGATGAAGTGTTTTAAAAGAGTGTTTGAAAAAGATAATATTAAAATAAAGAATTCTGAAGTTGATTCTTTAGCTTTAGATAGATGTCAGAAGGTCTATAAGAATGGCCATAAATTTGAAGTTTGCAAAAAGTCATCACTTGCTCAAAAGGCACTAATTTCTACGATTAGTGATCTTGCTGGAATTACTACCATTCCACAGTTTGATACACCTGATCCTTATGAGAGAATGTTTATCATCTTTAATGGGTATCCCAATCCACAGTGTCGACTAGATACAATGTTTTCAGGATCTTTGTGTGATCGTGATACACATGAATTAATGGATATGGAGCTATATAATAAGGGTAATTGCTCTATTCATAATGGCAATAACATAGGTTTAAGACCTAAATGCTGGTATGTTGAGAGGGAAGATAAGAAATAGATATCTTCAAGAAGATTATTTCTACGAGTTTTCAGGTTCTTAGAGTTCAGTATACGTTTCACAGAGAATGGTAGGATTTTCCCCTGCTAAAAAAATACTAAAGTTTATGAGAGTATAACACTATGCGCAATAATGCGTTTGAAGGAAAGTGGATGTTAAATCTCATTCAAGGATTAAATTCAAATATTGAAGGAACAGGGCAGAGCGCTGAAACTTCTCTATTAAAGAATGGTGATGCACTTACTCCTGAGGCGAAGGCACAAGCTCTTGAATTTCAAAACCTATTAAAGAGCAAGTCTGAAAACTCAATGCTACTTAATACTCTTCCTGAGAATGCAGATGGTCTAAGTGGTTCTGAGAAAGAAGTTCTACAATTAGTAGGTAAGAATAGTGAAAGCAATGTAAACGTAAAAGCTGAAAGTTTAGCAGACAAGTTATTGGGTCAGTCGACTGGTGATGTTGTTGATCAAAAGTTATTTGCAGCAAATACTGAGAGCGATTCAAAAGTTAAGGCGACTTCTTTAGGAGAGACTCAAAACCTTAAGTCTGCAAATGACCTAACATCACTACTTGGGAAAAAGCCGGCTAAACTAAAGACAGCCGGTCTTCAAATTGGTGTGAATCAAAATATTTTAGGTAAAGAAGCTGGTTTAGAAAAAGTTGGTGCAAAAGCTGCTAATGCTGATACAAGCTTTCTAAATAAATTACCAAATCAGATTCAGGCTCAACCTGCTGTTAAGCAGTCGATGAGATCTTTTCAATTTTCTGAAGACTTTGTGAGCACTAGAGTTGATCAAGCGATGGGTGGAAAGCCTGTTGTAAAAGGTAAGAAGAGCGCTGTAAATCTTTTCACAAAAGAACAAGCTCAACTTGATAAAGGTGGAATCATTAAGAAAGATTCTCTTATGAATGCAAATAAGAGCCTCATGAGTTTTGATTCGGAATCACCATTAAAAGTAAACTCTTCAGGTGATGAGATCGTAGCATCAAAGAGTGAAGTCTTTTCAAATTCTGATAATGTAAATCAAGCATTTAGTCAGATGAATAATGTAAAGCCTTCGATGATGAGTTCAGAAGTTATGACAAAATCAAACGATGTAAAAGTCCTTGATATGAGTCATATTGATTCCCCAGATAAACTAATCAAAGAGATTAGTAATTATATTGAAATGAATAAGATTCAATCTTCAAGAGAACTTGAAATCTTTGTAAACCATAAAGATCTAGGCCAATTTAAAGTTAATGCACAAAAGGCCGGGGGGAATATGGTTGATCTGCAAATCGTTGCAGCTTCAGATGAAGGACGTGCCTTCTTTGAAAGACATGAAGTTAACATGTTAAAAACACTTAATAATAGTGGTGTAAAAGTCTCAGATTTTAAGTTAGCGATGAGTTCTGATGCGAGTTTTTCTAACTCAAGTGGGAACGATTCTTCCGGTTCAAATAATTCTGGCACAATGGGCCAAAATTCGAGACAATATAATGGCGGACAGTCTTTCTCAGAAGGAGGAAGAGAGCGTCGTCAAGAGATGTGGAAGCAATATCAAGATTCCATGGATCAAAGACTTGGCGCTTAGTAACTCTAGGATAAGGAGTTTGTATGCCTGAGATTGGTAGACCATCAAGAGGCCCAAATCAATTTTCAAATATTTCAATTGCCGATGCTCGTGTAAAAAGAAAGTCACGTGAGAATAGAGTCGGTGATCAGTTAAATGAGCTTGCAGGTTCAGAGCAAGAAGATAGAAAGTTCGTTGATCGAAAGACACATAATAAAATGGGAAAAGATGGTTTCTTAAAACTACTTTCTCACCAGTTAGCAAATCAAGATCCGTTAAAGCCAATGGATCAAAAACAATTCGCAGCCGACCTTGCTCAATTTTCACAATTAGAGCAAATGAGTAATATGAACACAAAGCTTGATAAGCTTGGTGATAATGCTCCAACAGAAAACAAGTTCTATGGTGCAAGTTTTCTTGGGAAAGAGATCTTAACGAAAGGTTCGACGCTTCATTACGACGGTCAGTCCAGAAATACTAATATTCCTTTTTATTTAGAAAAGCCTGCTAAGAATGTTATGGTCAATGTTTATGATTCAAAGAGACAGTTAGTTGCACAAGTTGAAAGTGAAAGTATGGG
The DNA here is from genome assembly GCA_963922285.1 of uncultured Oligoflexia bacterium. Lineage (GTDB taxonomy): Bacteria > Bdellovibrionota > Bacteriovoracia > Bacteriovoracales > Bacteriovoracaceae > Halobacteriovorax_A. The sequence continues at coordinate 8,454 of CAWUIU010000105.1, forward strand.
CCAAGGGCAACAGTCACTTTCTTGGGATGGAAAACAGATTGATGGAATCCGTGCAGTAAAAGATGATTATACTTTTGAAGTTCAAGCTTGGGACAATGAAATGAATTCGTTCAAAGCTGATTCAAAAGCGAAGGGTGTTGTCAGCGGTGTTGATTTTGAAAATGGAGAAACAGTTTTAACTTTAACTAATGGTAAGAAAGTTTTCTTACGTGATGTTGATAGTTTCAAGCTTCCAGGCGATAAACAAAATGTTGCTATGCAGCAAAAAATGCATGGATTGAAAAAGGATGCTCAAGCAGCCTATAATAATATTAGTGATCAGCAACTTTAATTTTAAAGGAAAGCTTTAGTGGTAGATAACAACGTCAAAAATTTTCTAATACCTAATGTAAATAAGGTACCTGGAAACAAGAAGGTCGATCTTCGTGATCGTCTTGGTGGTGATGTTGATAAAGCACAAAAAGATGAATTTAAGAATCTACTTAAAGACCAGCTGAATGATCAGATTAGTGATGTTAAGCAAGAACATGGAATTAGTTTAACAACTCACGCTGCGAAAAGATTAAGAGAAAGAAATTTAGACATGGATACTGATGAGTTTTTTAAACTTAAAGGTGCTATGGAAAAACTAAAGTCTAAAGGAGGCAGAGACTCTTTAGTTATAACAGATAAAGCTGCTTACATTGTTGATGTGCCAAGTAATAAGGTTGTGACGGCAATTGATAAGGGAAGCATACAGGAAAACGTATTTACAAAAATTGATTCTACAGTAGTTGTTTGATGAATAGATAGTGAGTTGGTCCTAACGGAAACTCTGGGCATGGCCTGTCGTTGTCAGTCCCTTTATAAATCTTATCATTCATAAACTCTACTAGAAATTTGTCTAGGAGGGACGATTAATGGGTATTTTAAGATCATTTAACATTGGTGTATCTGGTTTAAACGCAGTTGGTAAAGGTATGGGAGTTGTTTCTGACAACATCGCTAACTCAGGTACTAATGGTTTTAAGGCTTCAAGAGCTGAGTTTCAGGACGTATAAGCTCTATCTCTAAAAGGAATTGATGGTGGAGAC
>CAWUIU010000106.1:0-9420 GCA_963922285.1 uncultured Oligoflexia bacterium
TGGCATGTTAATATCTGAGATGATGAGGCGAAAGTTACTGTCTGAGTCACTTTGTAGTTCTTTTAGAGCATCTTCTCCCGAGATACTGAAAACAATCTCGAAGTCACCATCTTTGATTTCATTCTTAAATACTTTTTCGTATAGAAATTGAACTGACTTTTCGTCATCAACAATTAATATTTTCTTCATGCTTGTACCAAATATTTAACTTTCATCGAATATTGTACTTAAATTATTGGAAAAATGATACTGGTTAATTTTTATAAAGATAAGAAATTTTGTTTAATTTTAAAGAATACGCCCCTGACTCGGGGCGCATGAGTTTATTTTTTCTTTGCAGGTGCTTTTTTTGATACTTTCTTAGTTGCGACTGGTTTTTTTGGGCTTGCTTTCTTTGTCGTCTTTTTAGCGACTTTTTTTGCTGCTTTTTTAGTTGTCTTCTTAGTTGTTTTCTTGGCCGCCTTTTTTGTTGTTTTCTTAGCTGTTTTCTTTTTCGAAGTAGTCGTTGTCGCTTTCTTAGTTGTCTTCTTTTTTACAACTTTACTTGCTGGCTTCTTCGCTGCTGCTTTTGCTTGCGACTTCGCACGAGAGATTTCTTTTTTAACGTGCTTCTCAAGAGATTTCTGTAATTTATTTAATTCCTTAACTTGTTCATCTAAGAATTTTTTCGCTTTATTAATTTCTTTTTGGATTGTCTTATCAATAACTTTTTCAAGTCCAGCTTTTTCTTTTTGGAACTTTACTAAAACCTTATTTAGATCTTTTTCAACAACGTTCTTAACTTCTTTTTCGGCATCCTTTACAATCCCTTTTACAGTCTTTTGAATATCTTTCAAAGAGTTTCCTTCAACAATAGACTCAACTTGTTTTGCGACGTCTTTAAAAGACTTTAATACTTTCTCTACATTTTTCATCGTTTCTCCTATTATATGGTGTCAAATTTGATATTTTTTAAAATTGGTATACGTCTGCCAAAACCATAGCTCTTAGGCTTTACCTTAATGATTGGGCAAAATTGTCTTCTCTTATACTCCGAAATATTATTAAGGCGTATAACTTTTTCAACATCATCTTTTGCTATACCCATTTTTACAAGGTTGTCAGGAGAAAATCGATAAGAGAGGTATCCCTCGAGTATTGTATCGAGGATATCATACGGTGGAAGCGAGTCTTCGTCCTTTTGATCTTCCCTAAGTTCAGCGCTTGGTGGTCTTTCAATCACTTCTGTGGGAATGAGATCTCCAAACTTCTTGTTTATAAAATGACAAAGTTCAAATACCTCTGTTTTGTAAAGGTCGCCTAATGGGCTAATTGCTCCAACTGAATCACCGTAAAGAGTACTATATCCAACTGATAACTCTGATTTATTAGAGGTGTTTATTACCATTGCTCCCGTTTGATTACTCCTTGCATAGATTAGAGCTCCACGAATTCTTGACTGAATATTTTCGTCTGCTAATCCCGTTAGAGGACTGAAATGGTCGGAGAAAGAGTTTCCAAATGCGCTATGAAGAAATTTTATAGGTTGGGTTGTCATTGGTATTTGTAGATTGTCACATAATTTCTTTGAAATATCATAACTAAGACCCTCAGAAAATCGGCTTGGCATGTAGACCGCTTCAATTTCCTGATCTTCTCTCTTAAATAGTCGTAATAGAGTAAGTACTAGTGCAGAATCAACTCCTCCTGATACAGCTACTAAGAACTTCTTAACACCAATTTTTGTAACATAGTCTTGAATACCTAAGTTTAAGGTATGGAGGATATGCTCACATTCACCATCTGCTAGAGGGCGAAGACGGGTCTTTTCACCTTTTTCGATTCTGGTTTTATAAAGTGAATTAAACGAGTAAGGAGACTTCTCTTCTTTTTCAAAAGGAGGAACTTCTTTAGCCTCTTGAATTTCAAGGCTGATAACGTCGGATTTAAAACCTAGTGCTCTAGCAGTATAGTGACCTTTATCAAGAGCGAAACTAGAACCATCAAAGATGATTTCATCTTCTCCGCCCACTCGATTGACGTAGTAAAAAGGTGAATTGAACTTCTTTGATATTTCGCAAGCTCTAGCAAATCGACTATCAATTTTTCCTAAATGATATGGGCTAGCTGAAAGATTGATAATTCCATTTAATTTACAATCCGCCGTTTCACAACAGAGTCTATGTAGCTCATCAACAGGGTTTACTTCGTAGTGGGGAGAATGCCACATGTCTTCGCAAATCATTAGTCCAAATTTTAGACCTTGATACTCCCAGAGACATGAAGATTTTCCAGGTATGAAGTACTTACTTTCATCAAAAATATCATAATTTGGTAATAGTCTTTTCGCATAAATATTTTCGCCGCTTTTTATATCACTAAACTCAAAAATAACGTTCTCTATTTTTGCAGGAAACTGTCCTTCGAAAGTATAATCTAGTCCACCTAAAAGGAGGACAGTATTCTTAGGAGACTTCTCTTCCCACCATTTCTTGAGCTCTTCAAAAAAATCGAGATATTTTTCAATAAATTCCCTTGTTAAGAGAAGGTCTTGTAGAGGATAGCCCGTTAAAAAGAGTTCAGGGAAAATATTTATTGCATTTTCAAGCTCTCCATCATCGAGCATCTTCTGTAAGTATGAAAAAATTTCATTGAAGTCGCCGATCGTGTGATGAGTTTGATGAATCTTGATTTGTTTTATTTGCTTTATTTGCATGAATGTCTCACCCAAAGTATAAAGAGGGGAATATTACATCAGTAAGATATCATAATTTAAGAGATAAAGGTAAGAAAATATGGCCAAAGTCGTTGTCGTAGGTGCAGGTTTAGCAGGTTGTGAAGCTGCTCATTATTTAGCCAAGAATGGGGTGGAAGTTATTCTTGTTGAATCAAAGACAATTAATAAAAATCCATCTCAAAAAATGGATACTTATGCTGAACTTGTTTGTACAAATTCTCTTAAGTCGATGAGGGAAGATTCTGGTCACGGTCTCTTAAAAGTTGAAATGGATGCGTTGAACTCTGTTGTCTTAAAAATTGGCCGTGAACATGCTGTACCTGCTGGGGATGCTCTTGCTGTTGATCGAGATAAATTCTCTCAAGGAATTACTGATTATCTAAAAGATATTCCAGGGATTACTCACATAGCTAAAGATGTTGATGATCCTATTGCTTTGATGGCCGAGTATGGAGCTGAACAATGTATTATTGCGACAGGTCCTTTAACAACTGATGGTTTATCAAAATGGATTCAAAGAGAAATCTCTGATGCTGACTTTTACTTCTATGATGCAATTGCACCAGTTGTCGATGCAGATACTCTCGATTATTCAAGACTATATTTTAAAGATCGTCATAAACCCGTTTCTTCTGAAGAGGGGGAAACTGCTGATTATTTAAACGCTCCTATGACAAAAGATGAATACGAAGCATTTGTCGCCGAACTGGTTGAAGCGAAAAAAGTGCCAGCTCAAAACTTCGAAGATTATAAGTTTTTTGAAAGCTGTTTACCAGTGGATATAATGGCCGAGAGAGGAGTCGATACGGCTCGTTTTTCATGTATGAAACCTATCGGCTTAGAAATGCCTGATGGAAGTATGCCATATGCCTGTGTTCAGTTAAGAAAAGAAAATCTTTTGGGAAGTGCCTTTAACCTCGTCGGTTTTCAGACAAGACTTACATATGGTGAGCAAGTAAGAGTGTTTAGAAAAATTCCTGGCTTTGAAAATGCTAGCTTCCTTCATCTTGGCTCAGTTCATAGGAACTCTTTTTTAAATGCACGTGAACTTTTAAACTTCGATTTATCTTCTAAGAAGTTGCCGAATATATCATTTGCTGGGCAAATTACTGGTGTGGAAGGTTACACAGAGAGTGCTTCAATGGGTCTCTATGTTGCACATCAGGTTCTAAGAAAATTAAGAGGTCTTGAAATTAAGCCATTCCCAGTAGAGACTGCTTTTGGTGCTCTTGTGAATTATGTTATGACTGTACCTAAACCAACACCATCAAATATTAATTTTGGGCTTCTTCCTCCAGTTACTTTAACAAAAGAAGAAAGACGTCTTAGAAAAGAGAGAAAGAAAATAAAGAAGAGAAAAGCTGCTGCCAGAGCAAATGAGGTTTTTACAGCCTTTTGGAATGAGTATAAGGGGAGTGAAGCTTAGTCATGAAAGGAATTATCTTTATCATGATTGCCTGCCTTTTGTGGGCACTTGATACTCTAATTCGCTATCCATTAATGTTTTCAGGGACAAGTGCGGAGATGATTGTCTTTAGTGAGCACTTGTTGTTGACTCTATTGTTCTTACCGATTCTCTTAAAGAAAAAAGATAAGTTTTTAAAAATTAGTCTCCCACACATCTTTTATTTTCTTATGATTGGTGGACTTGGCTCTGCAGTCGCAACTGTTGCTTTTACAAAAGCATTTGCAATGGTTAATCCGTCTCTTGTGATTCTCTTACAAAAACTGCAACCTATTATTGCGATCATTTTTTCATATTGGCTCTTAAAAGAGAGAATGAAACCTGCTTTTTTTGGTTGGGCTATTATTGCTCTTATCGGTGGTGTTCTTATAAGTTTTCAAGACCTAGCACCTGCTTTTGATCTCATTAAAAGTGGAAAAGTCGAATTTCATACTAAAGCAGTTAATGGGTATTTATTGACGATGGTATCGGTTTTTGGCTGGGCGCTCGCTACAGTTTTTGGCAAGAAGCTTTCTAAGAATGGCTATGATGAACAAGAAATCATGAGTGGTCGCTTCTTTATGGGTTTTATTTGTCTTCTTCCATTTCTGCTCAGCCTTAATATTAGCCTTGATGTCAGTTTCGAATTTATATGGAAAATTAGTGTTTTAGCTCTTTTTTCCGGTGCTCTTGGTATGTATTTCTACTACAAGGGTCTAAAGAGAATTCCTGCCCATTTGTGCACGTTGGCAGAAATGTTCTTTCCTTTTTTTGCTGTTGCTGTCAATTGGATCTTCCTTGGAAAAGAGCTATCAATGATGCAAATCACTGGTGGGATGCTTTTACTAGTTAGCTCGACCGTGATACAATCCAAGCACTTATAAACTAATTCTTAAAGGATATATATGTCGAAGTTACCTTCTGATTATAACGGGAAGACGTTTCTTATTGCTGGAGCAGCAGGGTTTGTTCCTTCACATGTTTCTGAAAACTTTTTAAAGAAAGGCGCAACAGTTATTGGTCTTGATAATTTCATAACAGGGTCGAAGTCGAACATTGAGCTCTTAAGTAAGTATGACAATTTTAAATTTGTGGAATGCAATATTTTTGAAGGGCTTCCTGATTTTGATAAACTAGGTGTCGAGAAGTTTGACTATGTTCTTTCTCTTGCTTCTCCTGCATCGCCAATCGACTTCAAGGAAATTCCCCTTGAAATTATGAGAGTTAACTCTGAGGGGACACTCAACTTATTAGAGGTTGCCCGTCAGCATGAGGCAAGATTCTTAGAAGCATCAACTTCTGAAGTTTATGGAGATCCTGAGGTTCATCCGCAAAAAGAAGATTACCTGGGAAATGTTAACCCAATTGGACCACGTAGTTGCTATGATGAATCAAAGAGATTTGCTGAAGCTCTTACAATGAGTTTTAAGAATCGTTATCAGGTAAATACTTGTATCATTAGAATTTTTAATACATATGGACCGAGAATGAGACCCGATGATGGTCGAGTGATTCCTAACTTTGTTAATCAAGCTATGGCGGGAAAAGATATTACGATCTATGGAAATGGTTCTCAGACAAGATCTTTTTGTTTTGTCTCCGATCTTGTTAATGCAATTGAGCACGTACTGATTCTTGGGGATCACATGCCATACAATATAGGGAATCCAGATGAATACACTATTAAAGACTGTGCAGATTATATTTTAGAAGCTCTTGGCTCTGAGTCTAAATTATCTTTTCATCCACTTCCAGAAGATGACCCTAAGAGAAGAAGACCAGTCATTGATCGAGTAAGAGAACTAGGTTATGAGCCAAAAGTTAATTTCAAAGAAGGTCTTTTGCAAACAGCAGAGTACTTTAAGGCGTTATAAGAGTTAGTCCTATGAAAATAGCAGTTAGTTGTGATGGTATCATCAGTCGAGATTATTACTTAGAAATTATCGAAGCGATACTAGATCAAATTGGTGAGCAGGCTGAATTATATACCTTGATCCATAATCAAGGTGCAGTTCTTGGACACGTTGAAATGAGAAAGATTCATGCCACAGGACTGACAAGTAAAGTACAGACTTGGGGTGGTTTACTCGAAAATAGCTTTCTTATTCCTTCGGTCGCGAAAGGACTCTTTATTCCTTGCACATATGATTTGATAATCAATATTTCTCGTGGTTTTTCTACAGGTTTTAAAAAGTGTGAAAAGACAAAATTGTTAACTTTTCTAGTTGAAGATATAAATCGATTAAATAGAGACCGCTCTTTTAAAGAAAAAATATTCCAACCGCTTGTTAAAAATTATCAAAAAAAGTCTTTAGCAATAACTGATATTTTATGGACGAGTGATATAAGTTTAGTTCCTGAGTCTTTACAAGATAAAGCAAGGGTCGTTTTTCCTCCAGTGAAGTTAAATGATTATAAGATTTTACCAGACTCTATGATTACCAATGACTACTTCTTGGTAAATGCTGAATCGGTTGATGAAGAAACAGCACTGCAATTGATAAAGCATTATGCCTCTAGAAGGGTGAAGTTTAAATTTATCGGCCGAGATGGTCATCTCAATGATATTAAAGTAACTAATGAAAAGTTCTTCTTTGGGGACAAGTGCTCTGGAGAGTTGGCACCACTCCTTGGCGGTGCCAAATACGTTATTGACTTTGAAGAAAATAAGCTTCCTATAATGGCATTAAAGGCGATGGCCTGTGGGCGACCTGTCCTTTCTCCTGGAAATAAGTTTATTGACTTTGGAGAGGGTTTTTATTGTCTTTCTAAAGAATATGAAGACAGTCTTTTTGATGTGCCAGAGTATGACTCTAAAAAAATACGTGGTCGTTCGCTAATGTATGATGAGTTAAAGTTTAAGCATATACTACGACGTGAATTAGAGTCAATGGAGAAGGAGTCCGCTCCATATAATGTTACTCAGTTTAATTAAGATTTATTTAAGTTATTCCATTTACCTGATATCTCAATGATTCTATTTTACGTAGAAAAAATTGAAAAAAGTTAAGTTTTATCTGATTATTCGCAGTGTAAATGATTTACGTAATATTCAGGTGATTAATTACTCTTGCTGTTAATCCCATTATATTCTCAAGACGCTAAAAAAATTAAAATATATTTCTACTCTAATTATGTCTTCTCTTAATCTATTTGCTAAAAAGATGAAGAGGAGACTTATGGTTTTAGAAGAGACTTAGTTCTTTCAAAAATCAATGTCATATTAAGAATTGGAGTCTATAATTAAAAAGATTGGCGGAATCTGGATTGAAAAGACTTATGCTCATTCTTAAAGACTTATTTCTTTTTGCCAAGTTTTCTATAAACCCTCATGTAATTGTAACGATTCGTTATAATTTTAAAAATCGAGATCTTTTGATCTGGATGAATAATACCTGAATTTTTAACTTTGGTTCCACTGATTGATACTATTTTTGCCATTTCTTCCTTTGGTGTAAGATCGTCATCTTCATCAAGGTCATCAAAATTCATTTGTTGCATATTAATCTTCGGGATGACAGGCTTAGCTGAAGCTGCCTTGTTAAGACCAATAGCACTTGAATTTGTAACGGCCTCTTCAGTATCGTTACCTAATTTAGTCGTCTCAGAAACTCTTTCGAGGTCTCTAATAGAGTAGTTATCAGAAGACCCAAGTGTTAGTCCGTGCTTGCTCATTGTTGATGCAATGGCGACAGGGTCCTTATTCATCTTGTCATAGATAGGGGATAGATCACCTGAAGCAACTGAACTAAGGTATAATTTGTCTCTGTCAGTGATATCTTTATTAACTTCAAGAGCTTTTTTTGCTACCTTTCTCAAAATTTTATTTCCAAGTGCTAAGTTCTTACCACTTCCTAGGTTTGATTGATTTACTTGCTGGTATTTTCCAGCATAGAGATTGTTTAAAGCACTTTCATAATTTTTAAATTTCATTTTATTATTTATTGCATTTGCTATATTCGTTTTTGGAAGATCCATGGTATATGAAAATGTTTTTCCAGCACAAGAACCAAGACTTGATGGTGACGTTACACATCTCTTTTTTTCTAATAAAGTTACACTCCCAAATTCTAGTTCTCCTTGTGGATTAAGACGGGCATTTCCTTGTTTAATAGCAGCGTTTGCTATACTTGTTGTTCCTGTATCGCTACTATCGTTGAAAGACTGTGCTGCATAACCTCTTCTTGTCGGATCATAGAGAGGATCAATTTTTGCCATAAGTGCTTTAGCATTTCTTAGAGCTTTCTTAGCTTGTTTTATTGAATTGTCAGCAGCATTTTTGGCTTTGAGTGAGATTCCCGCGGCAAGGGCTGACGTACCAATAGCAACCGAAGCACAAGGGGCGGCTGCATTACAGAAAACTGTTGCGACACAAATACCTGCAGCAACTCCAATTCCTGTATAAAGAGCTGCTTGCGTACTATGGGTACTCTTTGCTTGTTTTGACATACGGACAACATTTTCAAGATATTGAATTTGTAGTTTAAGCGCCATAATCTCTGATTGCTTATTCCATCCGGAAGTCTTGTGTTGTTTTTCAAGCCTCTCCATTTGCTCTTTTAATTGTTGCTTCATTTGTTTTGACATGTCTTCTTGCATGCCCATGAAGCCAACAATTGCTAGAGCACCAGCGGCAATCGGAATAGAGTAGTCTCCAGGACACATCGATGTTTCAGGAACTAACATGGCAAGAGCAAGTCCGATACTTGCACCAAGTGAAATTGTTGAGGCACTTTTACCATTAGCGCTACCACTTTTGATAACATTATCAATTGCATCTCGATTGCTAGTGATATCTCCTGTCAAAGATTTCAAATTTTTTCGACAAGCTTGTGGATTTTCATCTTTGACACATTTTTCATATTCAGCATTGTAATCACCATTAGCTGAAGCAGTGACACATCTTTCTAAATGGCAATTAAAGCTCTGGCCGTCACCACAGCTTATAGGTGCTTCACCATCTTTAAAGCAAAAATTGGCATTATTTTCTGATGAATCTTTGTTTTCTTGAATATCGACTCTTGAAGAGCTTTCTTGTATATGTGAATTCTTAACTGTATCTGAAACAGCAAAAACCAAATTGTGAAAGAAGATTAATTGCCAACATGTTATAAACGTAACTAGCTTTTTCATAAGTACCTCTATTGATTCTATGTTATATTTTCGGTTATTTAGAGCAAAGATCTTTATCGAAAGGCGTGTAATATTCAATGTTTGAGATTTTTGCAATGATATCCATTTTCTTGCAATCTTACCTTGA
>CAWUIU010000107.1:0-9350 GCA_963922285.1 uncultured Oligoflexia bacterium
TTCATTGATATATTCTTTTCCATTTCTATCTACAACAGAAGTTATAAATTTAGGACTGATTATTCGACCACCATTAGGAAAAATTGAATAGTCGTTTACCATTTCAATTAAGGTAACTCCAAATGATCCTAACGATATACTTAAATCATTTGGCATCTCAGACTTAAATCCAATTCTATCTAAAAAGCTGAATAAGTTACTTATACCAACATCTTGTGTAATTTTAATAGTTGGGATATTTCTACTTAGCTCTAATGAGTTTCTAAAAGTCATTGGTCCTCGAAACTTATTATCATAATTTCGAGGTTTCCAATTTAGACTATTATCCCCACCACTTAGGGCCTCAGGAGAATCCAAAATAATAGAATTAGGCAAGTAACCTTTTTCTAATCCGGCGGCGTATAAGAATGGCTTAAAAGAAGAACCTGGCTGCCTCTTAGACTGTAGAGCCCGGTTAAACTTACTCTTAACAAAGTCAGTTCCTCCAACAAGAGAAACCACTTCACCAGTAAAAGGATTAAGAGAAACAAGTGCTCCCTGCACATCGACAGTTTGCTCAAGAGATAAAAGAAGGTATTTTTGCTTATCAATTTGATTAAAGTCTTTACCATTAGAATGTGCTTCTTTGTCTAGTTTGAATGCTTCTTTTGCAAACGATGTTTGGAGTTTTTTTATAGACACTTCAATAACATCACCTGTTTTAACTATCGACTTTGGATTTTTTGTATAACCCCAGTATTTAAGATCTTCACTAATTTCTCTGTCATGAACCCATCTAAAGAAACGATAAGGAATTACCCCGACAGCCCCCGCCACAGAGGCGTAAATCAATCTATTTTTATTATCTGCTTTAAGAACAACCGCCTTATAAAGTACATCTTCTTCTAAAAGATTAAGCATCTCATCATCTGCACTATATCCTGCTTGGTAATTCTTACTAAAGAAAAGCTTATTCTCTTGCTCTTGTGCATCTAAAATAGCTCCAAACTTTTCTTCATCAAATTGATACTCGTAAACTCTTTCGTTTTCATCAGAAAGAACAAAGTAATTAGACTTCTCTTCATAAAGTTCTTTACGCTGCTTCTTTAAAAAATCAAAAACTTTATCTGGGCTCAGGCTATCAACGACACCTTTATATCCCTGTCTTTTATCTATCTCCGCTACGCCTTTACGTACTTCCTTTTCAGCCGCTAGTTGTAATTCATAGTCAAGTGTTGTCTGAACAACATAGCCATCTCTAAGGAAAACTTCCTCACCGACAACATCGACAACTGCTCTTCTAACCCAATCAGTAAAATAGCCAGCCTTAAATTCATTAGGCTTTCTCAGGCGATATTTAATTTTTTCATTTACAGCATTTTCATATTCTTCTTTAGTAATTTTATTATTCGCAAACATACGTCCAAGAACATATCGTTGTCTTTTTTTGGCATAGATCGGATTTATATAAGGTGAATACTTTCCAGGAGCCACAAGCAGCCCCGCAACAAGAGCAGATTCAGCAACAGTTGCCTCCTCTAATTCTTTTTCAAAATATCCTCTAATCGCTGACTTCACTCCATAGTAACCGCCACCAAGATAAACCTGATTTAAATAAAGAAACAAAATTTCTTCTTTTGAAAATTTCTTTTCAATTTTTTGAGCGAGAAGAAAGTCTTTTATCTTTCTTGTAATTGATCTCTCTCTCGTAAGTAACAATGACTTTGCCACCTGCTGTGTAATAGTTGAGCCACCTTGAACAACTCGTCCAGCTTTTAGGTTTGCAATTAATGCTCTCATTACTCCAAGATAATCAACTCCTGTATGCTCATAAAAGCCACTATCTTCTGCTGATAAAAACGCATCAATTATACGAGGAGGAATGTCTTTAATCTGAACAATTTCACGATTTTCTTTTCCTATATCTGCGAGGACGACTCCGTCTTTGGAAAGAATCTTAGAACGCAGAGGTGGATTATAGTCTGCCAATGAGGAAATCTTAGGCAGTGACAATGAAAAGTACATCAATGTACCAATCCCTGAAATTAATCCTAGAACTCCAACAAATAAAACAATTAAAAAGCTTTTTACTAGTATGTTCTTCATATTATAAAGCTGACCTTATTTGACTACATACCTTTTGTTTGTCTACACGTGTTGAAGAGAAGCTCTCTTCAATATCAAAATTACTTGAAAGGTCGAGAATAAGTATACCATTCTTTTCAGCTTTTTGAAAAAGAGAATATGACTTAAGGAATAACCCTTTTAGATATTCATTTTCTCTCGACTGAAAATTACTTGGCCTCAAAAAGTTTACATATATCAATTTATCGACCAAATTTCCCTTGTCCAGCTGTAGTGAAATAAGGTTTTTTTTCAGATGAAAGTTTCGACTACGTAAGTTGAAGTTTATTTCGAAAACATCTTTTATATGAAAACGATTTGTAAGTGCAATATTATCTCCAATCAACGATGGAATTAGAGCCGTTCGATTTGATAACTTTATTTTCTTAAGATCTATATTCTTAGCAAAGAAATGTCGCCACTGCTCTAACCACTTCTCTGAATAGGGTTTATATTTATTTTCTCGTAGTGATTTAAAAATTTGCCATTCAATATTTTGTAGACTCATTCCTTGTGCATATAGCAAAGCTATTAGCGATGACATTCCTACACCAGATACAACGTGAACAGGAAGATCAAGTCTTTCAAAACACTCTAATACTGTGAGACTCTCTATTGTTTGATATAGGCCTGGACCAAAAAAAACTCCTACTACTTTTTGACGATTTTCAGCATTGGTAACTGCTGCTGCAGAGTCATTGCCTGGCCCAAACTCCCCAACTTTATTTGTCGGATTTACATCTGGAATATTTTTTTTATCGTTAATATCAAGATCCACACTTTGGTAAATCATTTGATCCGATGTTTTCTTCGTTGAACACGATATTAAAATAAATATAATAACAAAATATTTAATCAAGATCTTTCTCAACAAGATCTTCAGACAATTTTGTGACCTTTGCTTCTACTTCTGATAGATACTTTTTACATTCATTATATAACTCAACACCTGATGAGAAGTTCTTTAAGCTCTCTTCTAAGGAAAGCTCTCCAGATTCAAGGCCGCCAACAATATTTTCCAATTTTTCCAGCTTGTCTTCAAAACTAACTTTCTTACCCATATGGACCTCGCGTCATTTTTATTACACCCTGCGCTTTATAGGGGCATTTTTGTTCAAATTTTTAATCAATAAAGGTTAAACTGAAGCTTACTCATTGTAAAATCAGCGCCTTACATGGTGGGTCAAATTTACCTATGTAGAGATTTTGTCACTCTAATCATAAGATTAAGGAAGAATTTGCCAGGAGGGCAGATGAAAGAATTATGGGTGCCCCTATCGGGAGCCATTGCACAACAGAGGAAGGTTGAAACAATCGCCAACAATGTGGCGAATGCAAACACGCCCGGATTCAAAAAAGATCAACTTACTTTTAAAGAATATATAAAGACCCTTGAAAAGGGTTATGACGATATTGATATGCCTAATAAAGAATGGGCACCAGAAGATTTTTATCGAAGCTATGGGGCTGAAAGCGCTCATGTTGAAGTAGACGCTAGTTACACAAATTTTGAACAGGGTCAGCTAAGTCCAACGGGAAATTCAATGGATCTTGGACTCAGGGGAAAAGGCTTCATCGAAGTTGAAACCCCAAACGGAGTTCGTTATACGAGACGCGGAATTCTATCCTTAAGAGAAGATGGTACCTTGATAACTGATCAAGGCTTCCCAGTTCTTAAGGGAGCGACAGCTCCTGATGAACCAGCTTCTTCAAGAAGAATTCAAGTGCCAACAGGTGCGAAAAGCCTAACCTTTACCTTACAAGGTGATCTGTATGCAGATGGACAAAATATCAGCAAGCTTAACATTGTTGAATTTAATGATCTACATGCTCTTAGAAAAGAAGGATCATCCTTGTTCATCAACAAAGACATTAACAATATTGCACAAGTTAAAAAAACTACCGTTCATCAAGGTTTTGTAGAACAGTCGAATGTAAATGCAGTTGGTGAAATGTCAGAATTGATTAAAGCACACAGACATTTTGAAGCGATTCAAAATGTTATTAAAACATATGACCAAATTAGCCAGAAGGGTACAAATGAAATGCTTAAGTTTTAGTTTATTCGTATTATTCTCTCTTTCATCTTTTTCAATGATGAGAGCTCTTAATACTTCAGCAACAGGTATGGCAGCACAGGAAATGAATGTTAACACTATTTCTAATAACGTCGCAAACTTAAATACAACAGCTTATAAAAAACAAAGAGCTGAAATGGAAGATCTTCTCTATCATACAGTCACAGAATCAGGAGCAAGGTCTGCTGCAAACACAAGATATAATGTTGGACTTCAAGTTGGTACAGGTGCAAAAGTAAGTGCCGTTAGAAAAGAATTTACACAAGGGGCTCCAAAAGTAACGAATAATCCTTTCGACCTTATGATCAATGGGGAAGGATTTTTTGGTATCCAGGCTCCAAATGGTCAAACAATGTATACAAGAGACGGATCTTTCAATGTTGATAGTACTGGTACTCTTGTTGAAAAGCATGGTTATCGTGTAATGCCTGGAATTACACTTCCTCCAGGTGTTAAAAGTGTAAATATCACTGAGAATGGTTCTGTAGAGGTTTACTTAAACAATCAAATTGAGCCACAAATTGTAGGTCAGATTCCCATTTATACTTTCCCAAATCAAGTAGGCCTAAAGTCATATGGTGGTAACTTACTAATGCAGACTTCTTCAAGTGGTCAACCGGCACAAACGACAGGTGGCCAAGCAAACGCCGGAAGAATTCAGCAAGGGGCACTTGAGTCTTCAAACGTAAGCATAATGAATGAAATGACGAACTTAATTCGCGCGCAAAGAGCATATGAAATGAATTCTAAAGTCATGGGAGTATCTGACCAAATGCTACAAACGATTAACAACATAAGGTAATAAAAATATATGCTTAAAGTTTTTGTTCTAATAATATTTACAAGTTTTTCATTTGCGTGTGTCATCACACCAAAGAGTACATATTATAGTTATAAGACTTCTGAATACGAGGCAGACTTTGAACAATGTAACAATGAACAAATCCAGCAATTTCAAAACCTCATTGCAAATGCTGAAGGAAACCTTTCATCTCGTCAATATAAGAGATATGTCAGTTCAAAGAATGTTACATTAAAGAAATCTTTTAAGATTTTAAAATTTAAAGACTATGTCATCAAAACTCTTAAGCTGCCAAAGGATATCTCGCTAGACTTTAAAACAGCTTATTTAAATAGTAATATACTTTCTATTAATCCTGGTGAAACTTTAGAAATTGAATGTGACTCTTGTCATCAAGCAGGCTTGTCAAACATCAAAGTCTCTAAAAAGAAAGGCAGCAAACACAAAGTAACATGGCTTAGTGCAAACACTCTCTTTTTAAGAAATGTGATCGTTGCAAAAAAGAGTATTCCTTATTCAAATAACACTATTAATCTTGAACACTTCACAAGTAAAGAATTGTTTGTCGAAGATCCAACACAACTTATAACAGACATAAAGTCTTTAAAACATTATCGTTTAAATCGAATGGTTAACAAGAATCAAATTATTTCACTTTCTGACGTCTCAAAAGTTCATCTTGTACAATATGGTAAACCAGTAAAGGCGTTTATTAGAAGAAAGAATCTCCATGTTACGATTGATGCCTCTCCATTAGAAAACGGTTTCTTCGGAAATACAATAAAATTAAAAAATATAAAAACTAATAAAACTATTGTTGGTAAAGTAATAGATTTGAATAAGGTAGAGGTTAACCTATGAGGATACTTGTAACACTATTGTTACTTATAACTTTAACTTCATGTGCGAATTACATCAATAAGATTCACTCAGAACTTGACCGTGGCGAAACGAGGAAAAAACTAGACAAACGTGATCGTGACATGACCTTTGCCCAGTTTAGAAATCCAAAATACAGAAGTAGACCCAACTCAAGTGTACAAAAAAACCTATTGCCTCGAACAAAAAGACTTTATCAAAAAAAGAGAAATCAAAGAGTAAAAGCCGACGACTTAGCTGATAACACTTCTTCAGCTAGCCTTTGGACAGGAAACGGAAACGATAACTACCTATTCACAAAGAATAAATGGAAAAGAAATGGTGACATTGTATTACTCCAAGTAAAAAAACGACTTAAAGACGAAATCACAATGGAACTTAAAAGAACTTTTCCAGTAATGCCTAAGAAGAAGCCAAACTCAAAAGGCACTACTAACAACGATACAAACGCCGCTGCAGCTGAACAAAATGAGGAGCCAACAAATGGCAGTCCTGATAAGGTTTACGATAAGATTTCCAGTGTCATTATTGAAGAAATCAGTAAGGATCACCTCTTAATCAGAGGACAAAAGTTTTTACTATTTAGAAATCGTAAACATTTAGTTGAAGTACAAGCACTAGTTGCCAGAAAAGATATTATGGATGACGATACAATTGAGTCCACACAAATTTTAGAATCAACAGTTACGGTCTTAAGGTAGTTTAGATGAAGAGAATTTTATTATTATTGTTAGTTACACTTTTCTCAATTAATGTATTTTCAGGCCCTGCGGTTGCAACAAGGCTGAAAGACATTGTTAACGTAAAAGGCGTTCGTGATAACCCAATTGTTGGTTATGGATTAGTTGTCGGTCTAAATGGCACTGGTGACGGTGGTGGCGAGATAACAAACACCTCTCTCCAAAGAATGTTTCAAAAGCTAGGACTTAATCCTAGAAATGAGATTTCATCTAAAAATGTTGCTGCCGTTATTGTAACAGCAAAACTTCCTCCATTTGCCCGTGTCGGACAAAAAGTTGATATATCCGTTTCATCAATTGGAGATGCCTCGTCATTAGCGGGTGGTACACTTCTCGTAACACCTCTTAAAGGTGGTGATGGTAATGTGTACGCAATTGCCAGCGGCGGAATCTCGATCGGAGGCCTAAATAACGGTGCTAAATTTGCTACGGCAGGACGAATTCCAGATGGTGGAACAATAGAAAGAGAACTTGAAGTTGGTTTTGATAAAAAAACAGCACTTAGACTTAGCCTCAAAAAACCAGATTTCACAACGGCTGCCAGAGTGGAAAGAACAATAAATCAAGAGCTCGGTGGCAAATATGCGATAGCCAAAGATGCTACTACAGTAGACCTCATTATTCCTGCTCAATATAAGAGAAAAGTGGTACAGCTCATGGCGATTGTTGAAAACTTTAAAGTCCATACAGATCAAATTGCAAAAATTGTAATTAATGAAAGAACAGGTACAATTGTTGCCGGTGGAGAAGTGACACTAAAACCAGTAGCGATAAGCCATGGTGATCTTACAATTGAAATTACGCAGGAAGGAGGAGAAGGAAAAGAAGGTAATATCAAGTACTTCGACCAAAAAACCACACTAAATGACTTGGTTAAAAGCCTAAATGCATTTGGTGCGAAACCTGATGATCTTATTTCAATCTTTCAGACACTTAAGAGAAATGGCGCACTCGTTGGAGAAATTGAATTACTATAGAAAAAAACTACAGAGGGTTACAAAAAGTACATAAAAGTGCTAAAATAATACTAATAAAAGGGCTTTCAAGGATTGATCGCCTAAAACTTAGGAAGAGTATTGTCTGATTTAAAGATTCACCGACCACATATTCAAATGAATAAACAGAGTGATAACTCTATGAAAGGTCGTATTGAACAACCTAAGCACCAGTACATCCCTGAAGATCATTTAAAATTTGCCAAGGCAATGGAATCTCAATTTGCTCAGCTTATGTTAAAAGAAATGCAAAAGACATCAGGTGCGAGTAACACTGATCAAGCAACTCAGTTCTACCAAGATCTTCTTGTAAAAGAGCGCTCAGATGCTATGGCAAATAATGGAAACGGAATTTCAGATATGATTCTTGATGAAGTTTATCCAAAGAAATTCAGAAACAAAGCAAATTTCGAGGCATATCAAAATCAGATAAGTCGATTCAAAAAAATGACAGTGAATATGCACGATCACCCTAAGCAAGATATTAAACTTGCCGCTCAAAATGGAGAACTAAATGACTAATATTAACAACACAAGATCTAGTTTTTTTCCAAGTGCTAAACCTGAGGCAAAGAGCACTAAGGCAAATAAAAATGCTGCTATTCAATCTAATACATATGAAAAGCAAAAGTACTTAGACTCATATACAAAGCGAGATGCTAAAGTTGAAATCCCTGAGCAGATTAAAGATTTTGCGAAAATCAAAAGAGCTGTAGACATGGCTCCTGAAAGAGATAACTCAGATAAAATTGCAATGCTTAAAAAGCAGATTGCAAGTGGAACATACAATCCAGACTATGACAAAGTAGCTGACAAGCTTCTAGGAGAAGAATTTGGAATCCACTAAACTAGGACTTTTCTATTTTCAAATCACTGACGTTTGGAAGAGACATTGTGAACTTCACAGTGAGCTTTTTGATTTAACCTGTGATGAATATTCTCTTCTTTTGACAAGTGAGCTTGATAAACTTGAGAAAACTATTGCAGATAAAAATCATGTTATTAAACTTGTAAAAGAAAATGAAACAATTAGGGAAGAAATTATAAAAGAGCTGCAGACTCACTACCCTTCGCAAAAATTAAAAACAATTTCAGATGTTATAGTCTTCTTTAAAGATTTTGCTGCTGAAAAAAAAGACAAGCATTTGGATAGATTTAATAAATTATTGATCGACATAATCGAGAAAATTCAAACTCAAAATAAATCGAATCAAATTTTTATATCTAAGGCTATTACAAGTCTTAGGGAGATTAGAGAAAGTGCGACAGGTAAGACATCAGTACAAACCTATAATGCAAAAGGTGTCTCTACTAATCACACATTAACAAGAAACCCTTAGGAGACACATGACGAGTCTTTTGAACATTGGTAAGACTGGGCTTTATGCTTCCAAGAAGTCACTAGAAGTGACTGGGCACAATATTGCCAATGCCAATACTGAGGGATACTCACGTCAACGTGTTCATCAAACGACAAATATGCCAGTAACCAAAGATGGTGTCTTAACAGGTACTGGTACAAGAGTAAAATCTATTAATAGAGTTAATGATCGATTTGTTGAGAAAAGACTTCGTGATTCAATGTCAGATGGTGAATTCTATAAGAATCGTTCGGAACAACTTCAGCAAGTTGAAGAAATTTTTAATGAGATCGACAATGATGGCCTCAATAAAATTTTAAATCGATTTTTTAACTCATTCAGAGACCTTGCCAATCAACCTGATAATGAAACGGTACGTTCCGTTGTTCGAG
>CAWUIU010000108.1:0-9326 GCA_963922285.1 uncultured Oligoflexia bacterium
TTTCTCTTAACATTAGGTGTCCACCTGAAAGAGGCCGGATATTTTCCCATCGTCGATAAGTTAACAATTTTTCGCCCATTATTATGAATTCCTCCCAATAATACTCTTGGAAACTGAAGTCCTTTAGAAGCATGTGCTGTCATTATGAAAACCTTAGGGCTACTGAGGTAATTAAAGCGAGTATTATAAGACCGATCTTCCAATGTCTTAAAGTATTTCCAAATTGTATCAACCTCATCTAAACACATTACACATATATCATTTATCTTCTGCAGATTATTATCATATCCTGAATTAGTTATTCCAAGATTTAAACAGAACTTTGAGAAAGCAAGATATAGTCCTTCAAATTTGATCGACTCACAAAAAGACTTTATCAAAGATGGATTATAGCTATGATTTAAAGAATAATGATCTAATATACCAGTGATAAAAAAGTTTAGATATTCTGTTGCTCTCACACTTTCACTATCTTCTTCCATAAGAAAGTCTACTAGAACCTTAAATAGAATAAAGACTGGATCCTCGGTATATGGAATCTTAACTTGTGCCTCAAAAGGTATTCTTTTTCGAATTAATTTTTCAATGAGAATCTTACTAGGCTTTAAATTTCGATAAAGAACACATGTTTCAACTTCATCATTTTCAATAATTTTAACAAATTCCTCTGCTTCATAAGAAGCATAGTCTCGAGATGCCAACTTCTTCGTTTCTCCTTTTTTTTCAAGATCTAGAGAATGTTTTTTTATTAGCCCTTTCCCTGCTTCTTTAACATCAGGAAAAGATTGATGATCAACCTTTACTGAAAATTTATCATGTCCTTCATAAGAGCGACCTAACTCAAAGATTTGTTCAAAGAATTGATTATTAAAATCGACAATATTTTCTTCAGAACGGTAATTATTATTTAACAACAGATTAGTAGGTATATTTTTTTCAGTTTGATTAAAAACACCTAGCTCTCCACCTCGAAATCCATAAATTGCTTGTTTACGATCACCTACACAGAAAAGTTTTTTATGATCTCCTCTCATTATTCTTTTTAGAATATCGTATTGAATGAAAGAAGTATCTTGGTATTCGTCAACAATAAAATAATGAAAGTTTTTTTCTATTGCCGAAATAATCTCTTCATCTTCGAGGGCATTATAAACAAGGTACTCCAAATCAGAAAAAGAAATTCCCTCCGAGCGATAATATCTTTTTTCGACATACCAGAAGAGATCGTTGATACTATTTTGCCAGTCTTTAAAAGCACTCTCATTTTCACTATATATAGAAAGATCATCAATAATTTTTGTGAATTGTGCTTTTATTTTTTTGGCTTCTTCAACATGCTCTCGAACACTCGCATCAATTTTCTTAGATATAACGAGTCGACCACTCGTTTTAAATAATTCTA
Source organism: uncultured Oligoflexia bacterium (assembly GCA_963922285.1). Classification (GTDB taxonomy): domain Bacteria; phylum Bdellovibrionota; class Bacteriovoracia; order Bacteriovoracales; family Bacteriovoracaceae; genus Halobacteriovorax_A. The sequence goes on from CAWUIU010000108.1 coordinate 1,403, forward strand.
AACATTTTGAAATTGTTGCCAAATCTAGGCTATCTTTCTTTAGCTTGTTAAAACCATTTATCAACTTATACCAGGACTTATCTTCAAACTCCGCATAATCACTTAGAGAGAATTGAGTCTGCCAAAACTCTTCAAGATCCAGTAAATTAAAAATTCTATTTAAATACTCACCTTCATCGAATTGGGAAGACTTATCAAAACTCCTCCATTCAGATCGAAGTTCAGGAGATGTAAATATTGAAGTAATCGCCGATATTATATTCTTTTTATTTTTTACGATTATTTCATTTTCAACATTTTCAAACCATCCATCACAAAGATCACTAATTTTTTTTTGTATCTGCATTTCATCTAGCAAAACGAATCCTGATGGCGCCGGAATATACCCCTGCTTAATTAGTTTCATGCAGAAGCCATGAATCGTCGTAATTGTGAGAGCACTTAAACTCTGCTGAACAAGGTCTTTAATTTCTTTGTTCTCATCAATAATAAGATCATTATCGAAACGATCAAAAACACGATTTCGAATCTCTCCTGCAGCATCGTTAGTAAAAGTCATTAGAACAATTTTCCCTAAATAACTTTTTAATTCCTTTTGAATGACTAGTGAAGGCTGCCCCTTTCTTTCATTTAAGAATTCATTGACGAGGTAATAGATATGCTCAACTAGAACAAAAGTTTTTCCTGAACCAGCACCAGCATTTAGTAGTACACCGCCTTTGTGTTTAATCGCCAACAGTTGTTCATCATTTGGACTACGCAAGAATGACTCCTTTCGGACAAATTGACTTTGCAACACAAAAATCACATGCCTTATCTGTACGTGGATAAATTTGAAATTTACGATCTTTTCCTAGATTCGCCAATTGATCCATCTCAAAGTGTTTATATTTCTGAATCTCCTCTGAAACTGTGAATTTCGGCTTTACTTTCTTTGTGACAGCAAAAAGATACTCACCAATCACGCTTTCTTCAGCCTGATAGACAAGGGAATCGCTCAAATCAGATAAATTTAAATAGCCAAAGCTCATTATTTTAGAACTAATCTTTTCGATTCTTTGTAAGTAAAACCACATTTGTACTTTGGCGAAATCTTCAAGTTCTTTTCTCGAAGGGATTCCAAAGCTCGATCTCTTAAAGTCGAAGACATGTAATTCATCATCTTTTTTAATAATTAAATCAATTCGACCACTCACAGCAGAGTCCAACTGAGATATATCATATTCAAAAATTAATTCTGCTCCGATCTTATTTTTAATCTCTAGCAAGAGTTGAATAGTATCTTCAACATATGAAACAACTTCGACTAGTGTCGACTTTCTTTCACTCTCATTAATATTGAGTTGATGATCTTTTACAACTTCATTAATTATATTTCTAGCAAGCTTCCTAAGATCATCGGTATTAAAATTAGAATATATTTCGACATACTTTTCAATTAACAAGTGCTCAATGATACCTCGAAGATCTGCACCTAATTCTGTTTTTGATCGTGTATACAAATTAAATTTTGATATATAATCATAATAATATTTACGTGGACAATCGATATAACTTTGAATTTTTGTCGCTGAAACTTTCCCCACTAAATGTTCAACATCTAAATCACTAGCAATAAAAATACCTTTATTATCAATATCTATTGTTGAAGAATTCAAATTAAATCTTCTTAAAACTTTTCCCCATTCATATGACTCATCAAAACTTCCTTCTTCGTACAATAGAATACCGTTTCTTTGGCAGAAATTAATTAGTAAATTCTCCAGAAGTAGATTTTCTACTTTCTTACTTTGCAGAGGCCCATAAGCAGAAAAAAGGGACATAAGGTCGGGCGAATAATTACTATTATCTCTAAGGGAAGATTCACTATCTTTTTCTACAAAGAAGAAGTTTTTAGCATTGTCATTTAACTTATTTAAATAATCTCTTTCAAGGATTGTATCACTAGCTGAGAAGGTGTCAGAAATTAAAGACGTTCTTGGTAAATCAAGTTCTATAACTTCTTTGATTAAATTTATATCTTCTATTTTTAAAGACTCATTCTTTTTTGAATATCCAATAAAGTTAGAAAGAGTAGACTGAAATTGCGTACTAACTTTAAAGTCTCTTATTGTTTCAACACTAAATGAATGATCAATACGCTCTTTTAGAAGATTCTCAATTTCTGTTGCAAGAACTTCATTAGTTCCGTCAAATTTTTCCCTCAGTTCTTTAATAAGCTTTTTCAATGGGATTGAAAATATATCACCACTGCCCTTCATAAGAGATGAATGATTGGAAAGGGCCTGAGTTTTTAACAAATCAATATTTTTATCAACTAAGTAAATTGAAGTCTGCTGACTATTTCTAAGTTTTTCAAGAACTTCAGACATTCTACCTTTTGGTATTTCGACGGCTTCAAACTCATAGAGCTCTGAACTATCTTGGACATTTAGATCTTCAGTTGACAACCAATTAGGCCAATCAAGATTACTCGATTCCAAAATAACATTTTCTGGAAGAGGAATAACAACATCAACAGTCTGGGAAATATTTTTTATCATATCGATTTGATTAGAATTAATATGATCAAAGCCCCAAAATATATAATTATTCGCAGTTCCCTCAAAAATTTCACCACAAAGTTGGTAAGACTTCTGTTCATCAATAATTTCTGCATTACTAAAGTACTGATGAAAGAAAAGTAGTGCATCATAGACCTTTTCATCTAAAAGCTCTTTAGCTTCATGAATCAGGTCCACACTTAGGGAATAACTTCTTAATTCTGTAAAAAGATCAAAAGCATAACGAAACATTGCAAGGTCTTCATCGACCTTGAGTTTCCATATGGTCCATAGCTCCAAAAGTAATGCCGATTTCGACTTTCTCTCAATTTCTCTTTCAGCGAATTGATCTGAAATAAATTTAGAAATTGTTATTGATGAGATCTTGCTAGATAGACCCTCTGCAATAAGAACTTCCCTAAAGATATCCGATTTCAATGGACTCGGTGTGACAACGGTCCAAGAACTCTTTTGATCCAAATCTCTCAATACTTCAGTTATATGAATTTTATATGACTTTATGCTTAACATGCTCTCCCTTAAGCTGTACGAAAGGCTATCTAAAGTATATATATAAATTCATATTAAGTTTAGGTAAATATAGTATAGGAACATAAGATGTTACCAGAAAGTAAACTCTTTAATTTTATAGACTCAAAGAATGGTTTTGCCGTTTCTTTTCTTGAAGGACAAAGGCTCATTCATGATTTAGCGATGATTCATGATGTTAAGGGCCAAAGTTTTGCATTTTTTAGAGATGCTACGCTAACGGCTATGCAACTCGTCAATTATCTTAAGCCAAAAGAGAGCATGGGCTTTTTCATAGACTCTGATATTCCTTACTTCAGACTCAAATATGAAATTCACTATACCGGCCAGATGCGTACACTTCTTCTTCCGGAAGAACTAAACGAGTTTCCAAAAATATTCAATGGAAAAGTGAGAGTATCAAAAATGTTCCCTCACTCTCCACAGCCATATACGAGTATTCTCGAAGTTAAGGGAAAAAGTTTAAAAGATGTTGTTAATGATCTCTTAAGAGACTCTTATCAACTTAATTCAGAAGTTGTTCTTTCTGAGCACTCAGATCAATCATATATGATCTCAAAGTTGCCTGAGATAAATGTCGACAAGGAACAAGTTGTTGAAAGCATCTCTCTTAAAGATTACCACGCCAAAATAAAAAGAAATCTCGAGTTTCTATTTAATGAAGGTACATCTGATGAAAGTAATATTATTAAAAAAGTTTCAGATACTGGTTTTGACTTCTTAGCCGTTAAAGAGGTTAAGTTTAAATGTAACTGCTCAAGAGGGAGAATGGTCACTGGTGTTCTCAATCTTGCTCACTCTAGTAGTGTTGACGATATCTTTCAAAGTGATAAATCAATTGAGACAAAGTGTGATTACTGTAAAACGACTTATCTCATCACAAAAGATGAAATTGAAGAAGGATTAAAATTAACATGAGAATCTTTGTTCTTGCTGGATCAATTTTTGGAGCACTTGCGGTTATGATTGGAGCCTTTGGAGCTCACGCTCTAAAAAAATCTTTAAGCACATATGAGATGGGTGTTTTCCAAACTGGATCAGATTATCATTTCTATCACGCCATCGCTCTTATCCTCTTTGGCCTCTTCGGAAAAGGAAGGAAATGGCCAGGCTATTTCTTTATTGCAGGAATTATCATTTTTTCAGGAAGTCTTTATCTTCTCGCTATTTTACATCAACCTAAGCTTGGAGCTGTAACACCTATCGGTGGATTGTCACTTATTATTGGGTGGACTGGTTTCGCTCTATCAGCTAGGAAATAGAATGGAAAAATTATTTATTGAACTTATGAACATTCTCACTTTTGGTCTTCTAAAAAAGAGTAATAAGCCATTGATAAGAGATGAAAAAATGGTTCTCTACTTTTTTAACTCCTGCCCTTATTGCCACGTCGTTATCAATAATCTCAACAAAAAAGGGATTATGATTGAAGCGAGAGATATTAAGAAAAATCCTCAATACAATATGGAACTTGTTCAAGGAGGCGGTCAAGCCGTGGTTCCTTGTATGAGAATTGAAAATGAGCCAGGTCAATACCAATGGCTCTATGATTCAAATCAAATTAACTCATATATTAATCAAAAATACTCTTAGAGAGCCGGATTAAATGTTAAAAATGCTGCTTCAATTACCATAAACAAAGAGTTTGTTGGTGATGTATTAACATTTTCCTGTCCTGATATAATAACACCCTTAGGAAAAGTAGCATTGACTAGAGAAATTGCTCTAACTCCACGAGTCTCAAAATAAATTGATGGATAGTCTTCATGTCTCTTTCCACTTTTTACATGATTAATTGTCTGCTCTTTCTCATCCCAACTATAGCCAAGGGACCAAATTGCTCTTCGATCAACAGTGGCCATGGCATGATCAAAAAGTATATAGAAGTGCTTCATCAATTCATCATGAGAATTTCCAGAAGACTTCACTTTTTTTAATCTTGAAGTTAATCTTGTCGTTAACTTAGAAACTTTACCTAATCCATACTTGATAGCATCTAGATAGTCTTGTTGATCACGAGAGTCCATCGATGCAATAAAGTCAACAAATGGTCTAAGGATGTTATTCTCTTCCTCGTCATTAACTAAATAATTACTTTCCGCAACATATAGAACGAGAGATGAGTATCGCCCTATTATATCGAGCTCTTCATCCGACATAATTTCAACCATCTCTTTGCTCATCCTTTTCCTTATCTCTTGTTTCATTTTTCTCAGATCATCTTTATCAGTATAATCAGCTTCTTTTACAACTTCTAGAAGTCGATCTTTAATACGACTTATCTTAATTCGTCCTTTAGAGTCAATATACTCAACATCACGATCTTGAAAAATAAAAGTGGCGTTATCACTTAACTCAATTGCTTCAGCATGTGGATGACCTTTTCCATCATTTGTTAATTCAGAAAAATCAACTTTAATTTTTTTACCATCGACAGTCTCAAGGCGAATTCTCTTTAAGCCGTAAAATTCACTTTCCTGATCAGTAATTTTCTCAAATACAACTCTTTCAATATTTGCAACTATTTTCCAAGCTCCCGAAGGAATAAACATATTTGCATAGCGGTTTTCTATAATACCCAATAAGGTAGCAAGATCTCTTTGAGTTAGTTCAGTTAAGCCAGCCTTAATAGCAATATCAGTAAATATCTTAGACATATAGATACCACTCGCTGCCTGACTTGGATCATTCGTGTATTGCGGGAATGCGTTTTGAAGTGCAAATAATTTATCTATATTATTTAAGAGTGTATTAAAAAGAGTATTATTTTGTTCTTCAAGAGCTTCCCAAATTTCAAAAAGCAATTCTGTATCTTTTGCATGATCTAATACATTTTGCTTCGTCATCTCAAGATGATACTTGTCCCCCTCAACCCTGTCTCTGATTTCCTCTCTCAGTTCACTTCCATCTGAAAAACCGCTAGCATTCCATAACATGACAATTGATAAAATTAAAAATAAAACTCTCATCTTTCTACCTATGTATAAATGTATATGCTTTAAATAAGCAAAAATTATACCAAAAAGAAATTTACAACTTGCTGCAATATAGCGACACCAAGCAGAAAAGATAGAATGAAAATACACGTATGTTTAATTAGTAGTCACGATAGAGATATCATTATATAGAGTTTTTTTACATTTTTACTCAAAGAGATATTTTCTGTTAAAGATTTAGACACCTAGAAAAATTGTTGTCACTTATTTTTACAAGTACCAATAAAATTCACTTAAAACTTGGCACAGTGATTGCTTATTAATTGGCATATAGATTTTAAAATGTACGGGAGGACGTCATGAAAACTTCAAAACTACTTAAAGGTGTTACGCTCTTAGCAGCGCTACTACTAGTAAGCTGTGGTAGTGACAACAGAAGCGAAGCAGAAAACAAAGATGCTGTAGAATACTTTTCACAATTTATTACTGCAGATAATGGAGTACCAGTTGCTGAAGACTTAGTCTTTGATGAAGCAAGTTATGTAAGTAACTTCTTTAATGCTAGCCAACAACAAAACATGGTATTTAATGGAACAGAAAATCTTAAATCTGTTAAATTAAGGGTCGATAAAAATGGTACTTGTTTATTCTACGCAGCTGACGCTGATATTCCAGAGAGTAGACAGGATGACATTCAAGGTGTTGAGTGTGACTGGAGAATTGAGGACGATAGACTGATCCTTGATGGTGTTGGAGTAACTTTTCAACATGACATTGGCGTAGCTTCTTCAAGTATCGATCGCTTTAATGAAACAAACTCATACTTTTATAATGCTAGTTTCAATAATGTGAACTCTGAAACAATTCAAAATGCTAATACTTCAAATTGTTTTGGTGTCTTAATTGAAAACACACATTATCTAAATATTATGAATATTAATCCTGCGACTCTTAACAACAACAATAGTTTCAACGGATACTATAATAGTAATCAAACAGTTCTTATTCAAGATGACTTCGTAAAATTCTGTAAGTCATATCGATAAAAAAACGAAACAAATAAACAAAAACGTCCGAACAAAAAAAGCCTCCCTAATGGGAGGCTTTTTTATTTTTAAATGTTTCAACTAATTAAAACGAATATTTCGCATCAAAACTTATAACGAAATCAGATCGGCCAGTAACATTTGTTGTACTCGCAGATGTGACTTTTGTTTGGTCTCCTCCGTTCAAGTAACTTAAAGAAGAAGATAGATAGAATTCATTACTAAATCCATGGTTATAACGACCAATTAAAACAAAATCCGAAGCACCTTCAATTTGAATTGTATTTGTTGTATTTGCTAATGATTCAAGTGTGTCATCATTCATAATATAATTTAATTCGAAATCAAAAGTATTTGTCGCTGTCATTGTTAACTGCATCGCCAGTCTCAATGTCATCGTCGTATAAGAATCAAATGTTGATGAAGCAGCACCTGTTGAAGCAGAAAACTCTTCTCGCTCACCAAATGATTCATATTTAAAGCCAACTAACCATTCAAACATTGCAGCTGAATCTGCAATCTCTACATTTAAGCCATATTTTGAACCACCACGAAAAGCGTTTCCATCATCAGATGTTTGCCCTTCTTCGGCATCACCTAAATTAGGTGAAAACTCAAAACCAATATCTAAACTAGCAAATGAATCTTTTTTATCTAGTAGTCTAAATTTTCCAATGATATCTAAATCTTCTAATCCTTTTTGCGAAATAGTAGTATCTGCACCAGAGACTGGCTTATTTTCAATATCACCGACGACAACAAAACCAACTTTTGCTCCAAGCTCAAGCCTATTTAAAAGGCCATATCTTAGTTCTTGTCGAAAAATCATATTCGTCGTACTGATTTCATT
>CAWUIU010000109.1:0-9300 GCA_963922285.1 uncultured Oligoflexia bacterium
TTTTTTCTTTCAAAATTATCAGGATCATATTTAACACCTCTTTTTTCACATTCTACTTTATCAATATTATCTGTTCCGGCACCTGCTCTTATTACGTATTTTAAGTTTGGTGCTAAGTCGAGATAGTCGCTCATAACTTTCGTCGCCGAACGTATAACCATCGCGCTTGTTTTAGGAAGTAGTTCCTTGATCTCATCTTGAGTACACTTTTTATTATCGTATACTTCAAACTCTGAAACATCTTTTAGTGAATTAAAAACATCTTGATCCATACCATCACAAACGAGGATAAATGGTTTCATAATTATGACTCCTGGTGCTAGGGAATTGTTAAAAACATTTGAATTATATATCGTCCATAAAGGATATGGCACAGGAAAAATCTAATATTTCTTCAATTGCTCGTCGAGTCAGTTCCTCAGGAAAATGATTTTATTTACTCATTTCATCAAGTCATGAATATATGGTAGAGTAGCATTGATTAGAGGAGTTAAAATGGAAGGACTGAGCAACTTTTTTAACGGTAGCAGTCATTACTTTATTAAACAGATAAAGAATTGGGGCGAAATTCTCATAGGTGTCGAAGCTAAGAATAAGTATGTTGTAACTGATCGTTCTGGCAAAAATGTTGGCTGGGTCATTGAAAAGAGTAGTGGTGTTCTAAATTTTTTAACAAGATTGATTTTACGTTCTCATAGACCTTTAGATGTTAGAGTCTATGACTTAGAAGAAAGAGAAATCTTAAGATTTGCGAGACCATTTTACTTCTTTTTTTCGACTGCGATGGTCTTTGTAAATGAACAGCCAATAGGTAAGATTGATCAGCGATTTGCTATCTTAAAAAAAAGGTATCTTATTTCAGATCGATCGGGACAAGAAATAGGTACTATTGAATCTGGCTTTTTAAATTTTTTCACCTTTGAAATTGAGAGTCGTTCCGGACAAAAGGTTGGTAAGATTTCAAAGAAGTGGGGTGGACTCATTAAGGAAATTTTTACTGATGGTGATAGCTTTGGAGTGGAGATGAGTGAGTCACTTTCAGATATTGAAAAAGCCTTAATTTTTAGTACGGCTATCTCTGTTGATTTCGATTATTTTGAAGATAATCAGGGAGGCGGATCACCTCTTGGAATTTTTGATTAAAGGATAATGACTTGAAGAATATTAAAGTAATAAAAGAAGACATTACAACTTTAAATATTGATGTAATTGTGAATGCTGCCAATGAAAAGCTTCAAGGCGGTGGCGGTGTTGATGGAGCAATTCATAAAGCTGCTGGGCCAGATCTTCTTAAGGAATGTCTTGAGATTGGAGGCTGCCCGACAGGTGAGGTTATAATGACGGACTCATATGAACTTCCTTGTAAGGCAATCATTCACGCTGTTGGTCCGGTTTGGAGAAATGGACAAAACTCTGAAAGTGAATTTTTAGAGAGTTGTTACTTTGGAGCTCTTGAGCTAGCTCTTGATAATGGTTTTAAAAGCATAGCTTTTCCAAATATTTCGACAGGTATTTATGGCTACCCAAAAATTGAAGCGGCAATCACAGCAACAAGTGCAGTGAAGAGCTTTGATCGAATTGATGAGTTTGAAGAAATTATTTTTTGTTGCTTTGATGATGAAAATTTCAAAATTTATGAGTCAATTTTATAATAATGATAAATGCTCTTAATTGGTTATATTACACTGCTCAAGTCTTTTTAGGTATAAATGATTATCAACCAAACACTGAAAAGTTTTATGAAGTTGAAGAATCTAAATCATATGAAAGAGTAGAATATTCTGTAAAAGATTATAGTTCTTATGTGCATAAAGTAATGGGGCACTATTATAAAGCAGATAATAGAAAGCTTGCCTACGTCGTTCACGGTTATAATGATAATTGTGGGTACACAAAGCCAATTCATAAGTTCTTTTTAAAAAATGGTTACGATGTTCTATGTATTGAAATTCCTGGTCATGGGCTTTCTAGTGGTAAAAGAGCAGATATCAAACGATTTTCCATATATGGTGAAGTTTATGAGGAACTATTTAAGAGAATTCCTAAGAATTATGATTATTATCAATACTATTCCCATTCGACGGGTTCTGTTGGGATGATTCAACTCTTGCTTCAAGAGAAGAGTATACCTTTTGATAATGTTATCTTTGGTGCACCATTAATTCGATCTTATAGATGGGATATGTCTCGAAAGCTCATGGGACTTTTAGATCCAGTTATTAATTATTTTCCAGTAAGAAGACCATCTATTGTAAGAGATTACTATCGTGAACTCATGATCTATGATCCAAGTTTAAATCAGTGGTTACCTAAGAACTGGTTCTATCAATTACAAAATTGGAACAATGAACTTATTGAAAGTGCTGAGAAAAGTAGTTTTCCAATTAAAGTGATCTTTGCTGAAAATGATGGGGTTATTGATACTGAGTATAATCATCGATTTCTAAAGTCACGCTTTGAGAATGCAAGCTTTCATATACTAAATGATAGTGGGCACGTCTTTCATAATGAGATTGATAAGGTAAGGGATAACTTTTTTAAGGAATTAAAGGGACTTCTTTAGTTTATAGATCTTTACTCACCATCTGAACCGATAGCCTCTACTGGACATGCTTCAAGAGCAGACTGGCATTCTTCAATATCTTTTTGTGTTGTTGGTTGAGCAAAGACATAGGCATGGCCTTCGTCATCGTTCATGGCAAAGAAACGAGGAGCTTCGACGACACAGGCATCACAAGCGATGCACTGGTCGTCGACGTAAAACTTCCCGTCTATATTTTGATCAAATTTTGCTGATTTATCTGCCATTAGTTTGGTAGCTGCGCTGCAGAGTTTTGGCGATATTTATAAGTTTCACCAAGTTTTTTCAGAAGGTCTTGTGTTACCTTTTGAGCAATAATGTTCTTCGTTGAAGTAAGATCAAATTTTTCTGTCGCAGTTTTAGATCCTTCTACTTGAATAAATGAAGTTTTAAGTGCTTCAGAAAAAGTATGGAGTCTTTTATCTTCAGTGAAAATTTTATTAAGTTGTTCTTCAGTTAAAGATAGAGTCGACTTGTCACCTTCAAGACGATTAATATCTGTTGAGTCTGATACAGTTAAGCGATACTTTGAAGTTAGTTTCTTAATGCTCTTTCCTGATTCAAGAGCTGATTTTACTTCTTCTGTTGCTTTAGCAAGTAGCTCTTTTACGTCTCTATCTTTTTGAATAGTTTCTTTAGCGATTTCATTCTTGTGATCATTGAACTTCGCCTCTTTAGCTTCTTTGATGTCTTCTGCAAAAATGATGTGGTATCCAAATCTTGTTTTTACTGGTTGAGAGATTTCACCTTTCTTCATTGCAAAAAGCTTCTTCTCAAATGGTTCTACCATCTGTCCTTTAGATACCCAGTTAAGATTTCCACCAGACTTTTTTCCTACTTCTTCGTCTGTGTGCTTTTTTGCTAACTTTGAGAAGTTTGCTTTTGTTAGCCTTTTTCTTAGCTCACTTGCTTTTGTATAAGCTTTTCCTTCATCTTTATCTGTCTTAAAAAGAATGTGACGAGCTTTTACTTGAGGCTTTTGACTTAACCCAGCCTTTCTTTGTTCAAAAAGAGACTTTGTTCTTGCTAGATTTACTTCCTTCGCTAAAAAGTCTGTGATTTCTTTTTTTGTTACAGGAATCGTCTTCTTAAGTTCAGCACTATTTAATGTGATTGTTTTTACAGTCTTTCTCTCGTTGAAAAGCTTGTTTAAGTCTTTTTCAAGGTTTGTCGAAATAGGAACACTTGTCACGATTGATTGAAGCTTTTGTGCCTTGATTTGATTAGTCGTATCCTTTTCAAAGTCTTCAGGTGTAATACTGTTAGCCGCTAGAAGTTGCTTGTAGCGGTTAACGTCGAATTGATCACCAGTTTTGAAGTATGGTGCTTCTTTAATATTCTTAATGATTTCATCATTACTCACAACGATTCCCAACTCATCGGCCATGATGAATCTGAGTTTGTTTTGTGCAAGACTTCTAATTGCGTTGTCATAGATTTTAAATTGTCTTAACTGCTTACTTGTTAGAGGTTTTCCACCGTTCATGAATCGAGAGTAGAATTGAGACTGTCTCTCTACTTCCATATTGAATTCACGAAACTTTATATCGTGTTTTCCAACAGATCCAACACTATCAGGTGTTCCACTATCAAGAAAAGGACCACTAAACATGAATGAAATCACAATTACACCAATGAATAGCGTAAGAAAAATTTGTGATGATGCTTTTTGAAAATTAGATGACATTATTTCAACTCCATTTTATCAATGTAAACTATAGGTCAAGATTATAGCTTAACCCTTTGGGAAGTTACAAGTACCTTGTTTATATTGGTTTTACACGATGCGCATGAGACAAATGTTCATGGCAAAAGTTGAAAGGTTATATAAAGATAGGTACACTTTCACAAACAAGGAAGTTTGTAACTCATGAAAATAGCAATCGATGAAGGTTCACGTTTAAAAACCTTCGTAAATATCATAGTCTTATGCTCGGCCTTTTATGGGATAACGACTAGAAATGTTGATGTTAGAGAGTCAACATTTTTTGAGCGAGTTCTACTCGATACTCTTGCCCCGCTTCAAAGAGGGGTGTCTTCAATTCATGAAAATGTATCGTCTTTCTTTGATCATTACTTTTTGAATGTTGGAGCTTCAAAAGAGAATATAAAATTGCATACACAGATCAACGAGCTAAAAAACGAAATTTTTTCATCAAGGCAAGTCTTTAAAGAAAATGAGCGTTTAAAGAAGCTTCTAAGCTTTGGTGAAAACATCAGAAGAGATAAAATACTGGCGCAAATTGTTGGTTGGGATGCTTCTAGTGACTTTAGAGTTTTGCGCATTAATAAAGGTGCCAAGGACGGAGTTAAATTACAGTCCACAGTTGTAACTTCAGAGGGAGTTGTTGGCTATATTTATCGAATGACAGATCACTTTGCAGATATTTTGACGATTCTTGATCCCATTAACCGAGTGGATGTTCTTATTGATCGTACGAGAAGTAACGGTATTTTAGAAGGTTATTCTAATTGGAAGTGCTTGATGAAGTATGTCACTCGAACGGATCCAGTGGTCTTAAATGATTTAGTTGTTACGTCGGGGCTTGGTAATATTTATCCAAAAGGTCTTAAGGTTGGTTATGTCTCTAAGGTCGAAAGAGAGAGTTATGGAATTACTCAATTTATTGAGGTTGAGCCTTCTGTAGAATTTTCGAAGCTAGAAGAGGTTATTGTTCTGGTGACTGAAGGTGACAATAGAAAGAGATTAGAGTGGAAAGCACTTGATCGCTCAGAAGAGGATGCAAAATGAGAGTACGTAGTTTAGATATCCTACCAAGTATTTTTATAACAATTTTGATTCTATTCGTTTTAGAGGTTTTGTCGACAACTGTACTGCCTCTTTTTGGGTTAGTGAATTACATGATCCCATTCAATGTTCTCATAATTTTATTTTTGGGATTTAAAATAGAGAGCCCATATTTAGCCCTTCTCATTTTTGCTATTCAGTATTCACATTCGATGTTTACAATTGAAGGTTGGGAAATGGGGACAATAGCAGGGATAATGATGTGTATTGTAATTTCTTATCTCAGAGATTTATTACATTTCACGAGCAGTATTATTACAATCATTACAACTCAAATGTTCCAAATTTTATGGTTTCTTGTAACTTCGGCACTTCTTTACTTAAAGTTGGATAGTACAGAATATATCATTCAAAAATTTTGGCGTTTTATTCCAGAGAGTATTGTGATTTCACTTTTAGCACCTCTGTTCTTCTCTATTCTAGATAAAGTATGGAGAGTTAAAGAGGAAGGACTTATGGCTCAGTAGATGTTCTCAGAAGAAGAAGTTGTACGTTCACATAAGGATAGAGCTGATATTATAATCTCTCTAATTACTCTTTGTTTTGGGATTGTGCTTATTAGGCTTTGGTTTTTACAAATTTATCAAGGTGATATGTTATATGAGTATTCGATCAAAAACAGAGTTAGAAAAGAAGTTGTGAAGGCTTCTCGTGGAATGATTTTTTCTAGAAATAATCAACTTCTCGTTCACAATGTACCCAGGTTTGATGCTGTTATTATACCTCAGTACCTTTCAAATAAAAAAGAAACGTTAAAAAAATTAGGAGAGATCTTAGGTCTTAGTGTTGATGATATTAAAAAGACTTTGAAGAAGTTTAGAGGACAGGCGAGGTATCGACCTGTATTGATTAAGAAAAATATCTCCAAAAAAGAAGTTGCAATAATTGAAACTGAAAATGAAAAAATGCCTGGTGTTCAGGTGCAAACTTTCATCTCTCGTGAGTATATTGATAGTTATGTTGGAAGTCATTTACTTGGCTATATATCAGAAATCTCTCAAAAACAATTACCAAAGTATCAGAAGAGGGATAATGTTGATTACAAGCTTGGAGACTTTATTGGCCAGGCGGGAATTGAAGAAAAATTTGATTCTTATCTAAGAGGCCTTGATGGTTATCAGTTTATGGAAGTTGATGCCAGGGGAAGAATGAAAAGAGTTATTGCTTCTAATAACCTTTTTAAGGGAATTGAAAATAAGGCATCGGTGCCTGGAAAAAATATTCGTCTTACAATTGATCGAGATATGCAACAAACTGCTTTTGAGGCACTTGAAGAAAAGGTTGGTGGTGTTGTTGCTGTTAAAATTGATACAGGCGAAGTTTTAACCATGGTATCAAGACCTTCTTTTGATCCAAGTCAATTTTCAAGAGGGCTTACTTCCGAGTATTGGTCATCACTTGTTAATAATGACAAAAATCCTCTTCGAGATAGAACGATACAAGAACACTATGCTCCAGGTTCAACATATAAGACATTCACTGCCATTGCTGCTCTTGAGGAAAATATTGTAAGACCTGATGAGATTATTAAATGTGGTCCTACTTTTAGGCTTGGAAGGCGTACTTTTAATGATTGGAAAAGAGGTGGACACGGAGATACAAATGTTTACAAGTCTCTAAGAAGGTCTGTTGATGTTTACTATTACAAATTAGCTACGCAAATGGATATTGATGTCATGTCCAGCTATGCGACAAAATTTGGATTAGGTAAGAAAACAGGGATTAGTTTACCACGTGAAACGCCTGGATTAATCCCGACTAAAGCATGGAAGAAAAAACGATTTGGTGAAGAGTGGCAATTAGGTGAAAATGTTGTTTGTTCAATAGGTCAGGGATACATACTGGCAACTCCACTTCAGCTTGCTATGAGTTATGCGGCAATTGCAAATGGTGGAAGTGTTTATAAGCCACAACTTATAAAAGAAATATTCACAAATTCTGGTGAAGTAATCAAATCTTTCGAACCTGAAGTAAGTATGACAGCTGATGTTTCTAAAGAAACTTTAGATCATGTAAAGAAAGGTCTCTATGAAGTTGTAAATCATAGAAAAGGAACTGCTTGGTGGTACCGTGGTCGTGGAATAAGAATGGCCGGGAAAACTGGAACTTCACAAGTAAGAAGTATGACGACGACAGAACTTTTTTCAAAGTGTAAGGATATGCCATACAAGTCGAGGCATCATGCTCTTTTTGTTGGTTATGCTCCTTTTGATAACCCGAAGGTCGCTGTTGCCGCCATTGTTGAACATGGTTGTAGTGGTTCCTCTGCAGCAGCACCAGTCGTTAGAGATGTTATTACGACTTACATGAAGAAGTATGAGCCCGAATTATATAAGAAATATGCTGAAGAAGATAAAAAAGCTTATATTGCGCTATTAAAGAAAGAGCGTGAGGCAAGAGAGAAGGCAGAAAAGAAAAAAGCTGAGCTTGAACAAGCCACTGAACAAACTGCAGAATAAAGAGGACAATAAACGATATGGATTTCAGTACTTTAAAAGACTTCTTTAAAAAGTATGATTTTACTTTTTTTCTATTATCCATCGTGATTTTTTTATTTGGCGTTATAAATCTTTACTCAGCTACTCATTCCTCCACAAGTCTTATTCACGCATCTCTTTATAAAGTTCAAATCGGTCGATTTATTTTCGCTCTTGCCGTAGGCTTTGGAATAAGTTTTATTCAACCTAAGACATATTTTCGCTTTGCTTGGTTAATATATGGATTTAATGTTTTTCTACTTGTTCTTGTCCTCTTTGTCGGTGATACAGGAATGGGAGCAAGAAGATGGTTATCAATTGGGCCAGTTAGAATTCAACCTTCAGAATTGATGAAGTTATCAGTTATATTTGTTCTTGCAAGATACTATAAGAAATACAACTCGGATGGAGAAACTGGATTAAAAGAACTTCTTTTTCCTTTTACATTGGCAATTGTTCCAGCTCTTCTGATTATCGTTGAGCCAGATCTTGGAACGGGATTACTTGTCTTATTAGTTTTCTTTACGATAGCATTTTATCGTAAGCTAAAATGGAAGACTCTTGGAGTTCTCGCTATCGTTGGGATCTTATCCGGTGGTCTTATGTATCAGTTTGGTCTTAAAGAGTATCAGAAAAAAAGAATTCGTACCTTTATCAATCCTACTGCAGATGCTAGAGGCTCTGGTTATAATGCAATACAGTCAAAAATCGCAATTGGTTCAGGTAGGTTCTGGGGGAAAGGTTTCAAAAATTCTTCTCAGGCTTCTCTAAATTATTTACCGGAGAACCACACTGACTTTGTGTTTTCGATTTTTAATGAAGAGCATGGCTTCTTTGGGGCGATATTAACGATTGGTCTTTATCTCTTTTTATTTATTCGCTTTATTAAATTAGCATCTTCTGTGACCAGGGTGTTTGACTCCATTATTATAATGGGGATCATGTCTATTTTCTTTTGGCACACCTTTATTAATATGAGTATGGTTATGGGACTCATGCCTGTCGTTGGACTCCCCCTTCCTCTTATGAGTTATGGGGGCTCCTCCTTACTTACTTTTGGAATATGTTGTGGTGTTGCTACTTCTGTTTCAAATGCTCGAAATATGTTCTAATTGGTATTATATTTGCTCCATTATCTATAAATTAAACAATTTGGGGCGATAATGAAGCATTTTCTGTTTAAAATTTGTACAGTTGTTACACTTTTAACGATCACGAGTAGTACTTATGCGAGAAAAGGTGCTCTTAATAATCCAATATTTAAGCAAATTCAACAGGACATGCTGGTCTTTGGGATGGACTTTGAGTATTTACACAGTACCAAGAAAAGCTTTCAGGTTACAGAAATTGTAGAGCCTGAGGTAGAGAGTCATCAAGAAATGCCAGAGGAAATAGAACACGCTTTAGGTTTGTAACAGGTAAAAACTGATCCA
>CAWUIU010000110.1:0-9265 GCA_963922285.1 uncultured Oligoflexia bacterium
CCTTGACTAAGAATACAAATAAGAATGATTTCGATGTACTCATCGAAAAAAATAGCGAAAAAAGAGAATTACTTATTATCAAGGGACAACTTGAAAAAAATAAACTCGATATCATAAACATTGGATTAAAGTATAATAAAGAACTTGAAGATTCGATTACTAAATTTGAAGAAAAATCTCAGACTCTAAATCAAATATCTCTAAGAACAAATGATGAGCGAGAAAACGGTACTGTTCGTGATGACTTTGAGCAAATTCAAACAATCTGGAAACAAATTATAAACCTCAATTTTAATCAAATCTTTAAGACATCCTTATCAATCGAGTTTCCAAACGCCCCGAAGCTTCCACGTTCAAGTGAAGATCAAGAATTAAAGCCACTCATTAACGAGATTCAAAATTTAGCTAATGAAAACAAAGAGATTAAAAAATCTTTATCTAAAAAAATTACTGATAAAAAGAATTATGAGATTAAGTTACAAACGACTCTACTCTTACAAACAAATATCTTGAGAAGTAAAATCTTCCAAAAACTTCCTTCGAAATTTGTCCTACTTCAACTAACTCAAAAGAGTTTTTACTTGGATATTACTGATGAGATAAAAGCATCCCCATATAAGATTATGACTTTTGTTTATTCTAAAGTTCTTTATCTCAGAGAGAATTACTTACTTGGTAAAGAAGGACTAAAAAAACTTGCATTTGACATACTTTCTCTTTTACTTTTTGGACTACTAATTACTATCATAAACTTGATTCTTGGAAAGTCCTACTCAATCACCAATGATTTCTCATCGAAATTGATTAGGAAGTACCATCAATATTCCTTAATTAAGAATGCTGTCTCTATATGGAATAAATACAAAGATAATTACACAACACTCGTGTGGTTATGCATATGCTACTACTGCACTAATATTGACTGGATTAAAGATTATAACTTTATAATTAAACTAATCTCTGTTTTTCTAATTTATAAAATCATCAAATCTCTCTTTGTCATCTTCCTGGGACGCATATCAAGATTAGATTTAAAAAACTTTCAAGAATTTAAAGATCGTGCAAACCAAACGTCGAGATATCTCGCCAACATCTATTTATTTTATGCTGTAACTCTACTTTTCATAGAGGGAACTGCTGGAAAAGTTTTTCTTTATTCCATCATTAACACTTTTATATTAATCATTTCAATTATAAGAATTATCAACACATCTAAGATATGGCGCAATGAACTACAAGCATATTTAGAGAGAAATTTTTCAGGATTAATTGTTGAAAAGTTACAAAAAATATCGAAAGCTCTTCCAGAGAGCATCATCCCTCTCTTCTATTTACTATTTATACTAATTCTTTCAGTCTTTGATGTTTTCATTAAACTAACTGAAAACTTTGAAATATCGAAAAAAATATCGGCTAACATTTTCAGAAAGCAACTAGAAAGTATCGAAAAAGATGAAAACTCATCACTTGCAATACCAAATGAATACTTTGAAAGATTTGTATCGAGTAAAAATGACTTAGATATTGAATTTATCATATCTGACGAGAAGACTTATAAGGTTATGATGAATGATATCGAAGAGTGGATTCTTGAACAATCTGAAGAACACTCGCTTGTTATCTTTGGAGACAAAGGGGTTGGGAAAACAACCTTGTTACTGAATGTAATTTCAGACTTTAAAGAAGGCCACAATGTCGACACACTATGCCTTAAGATTCCATCTAAAATTACAAACGAAGAAGAACTACATGATTTCATATCAAGCGCTCTGAAAATTGAAAAACTTAAAGATATCAAACAGACCATCTATGAATTTGACAAGAGTCTCGATAAGAAGATAATTATCTACATTGATGAAGCGCAGAACGTATTTCTTTCCCAAGAAAGAGGTTTCCAAGCATATTATGCTATTATCAATGTGATTAACCTGAATACGAAGAACATCTTTTGGTCGCTCTCATTTAACAAGTATAGTTGGCTCTATCTCGATCGAGCATTTGGAAAAAATCAATTCTTCAGAAACGTCTACGAACTTAAAGGTTGGAGTGATGTAAAGATTAAAGATCTAATCTTGAGTAGACACAAACTAAGCAAGTTTAGGCTATCTTATGACTCGCTAATTAATGCGACAAGATCACAAGACGAAATTGATCGTTATGCCTCTGTGGAGTCGAAATTCTTTAAGCTACTTTGGGAAATGTCTAATGGTAATCCACGACTTGCACTACAACTTTGGACAACTGCTCTATCAAGAAAAAACCTAACAACATTCAACGTTAATCTTCCTAAGGCTAAACTTAGTGTTAATCTTGATAGATTAACAGATGACTTTTTATTCACTATTGCCCACGTCGTTAAACATGAAAACCTCTCATCAAAAGAGATCGAAAGCACAACAAACTTAAGTGAAGGAATCGTTAGAAATACTATTAAAATGGCACTCGAGCTACGTCTCTTACACAGGGATGAAAGACGTCGATACCTAATTGACATTTCTTCTCAAAATCAAGTGATCAAATTTTTAAGAGCAAAGAACTATTTATATGGACAGTAACACAACAAACTTAATTTTCGATTTTTTACAATTAGATAAGATAATATATTTCTTTCTCGGATTTAGTTCTATTATCTTATTCTCAAAACTACTCACACTGTGGTCAGACAAGATTCAAATTAAATTTGCCGGAAAAAGACTTCTAATACTGCAGATAACAACTATCATTACTTTCGTTCTATACTTAATAGGAACATTAACACTCTTTTACATCATCTTTCGCCCGACGAAAGAAATTTTAGTGGCAATGGGTGGTTCAGCTGCCGTTGCAATCGGTTTTGCTTTAAAGGAAATTGTTGAATCAATAATTGCTGGCTTTATCCTCTTATTCGACAAACCCTTTCAAGTTGGTGATCGCGTTTCATTTAATGGAGAATATGGTGAGATAAGGTCGATTGGTCTTCGTTCAGTGAGACTGCAAACACTAGATGACAATCTCGTAACAATTCCTAACTCTAAATTCTTATCTGATATAGTTTCCAGTGGTAACAGTGGTGAACTTGATATGATGGTCACGACAAATTTCTATATTTCTGTACATGAAGACCTGGCGAACGTAAAGAAATTACTTCATGAAGTTGTCATAACGAGTCGTTATGTTTTTCTAGAAAAACCAGTATCCGTTGTTTTTGAAGAAGTTCCTTTATCAAATAAGTTTGTCGTTAAAGCAACAGTAAAGAGCTATGTCCTAGATGTAAAATTTGAAAAACCGTTTCAGAGTGATATTGTAACAAGAGCAAATAAACTTCTAAACGAAGAAAAGATACTTAGGCCCTAGACGTCTTATCAATTATTTCTTTAAGCTTATTCAAGCTTAAAGGTTTCGTAATAAAATCTACCATCCCTACGCTTAAACACTTTTCACGATCTTCATCAAAAGCATTAGCGGTAACAGCAACAATAGGAGGTGGGAGTTCTAATTGTCTCCTAATTTCTACTGTTGCATCAATCCCATTCATAATAGGCATCTGTAAGTCCATCAAAACAAGATCGTATTTATTCTGAATAGCCTTAAGAACAGCGACTTCACCATTCTCTGCAATATCATATACAATATTTATTTTTTTTAACATCAGCGTAATAAGTTTCTGATTAACTGGATTATCCTCAACAATAAGAATTTTTTTTACTCTAGACTTAGGAATTAGTCTATCGTCTGAAAAACTGTTTCTTTTTTCTTTAACTCTTTCTAAATAAATTTTAAAGAAAAATTTAGACCCACTTTTCCCATCACTATCTAAAAATACTTCTGCATTCATCAAGTCCGCTATTTTTTTACAAATTGATAAACCTAGTCCAGTGCCTTCATACTTTTTTGTTAAAGAACTATCGACTTGAGAAAAAGGTAAAAATAGTTTCTCGGCTTCTTTCTTACTTATACCACGACCAGAATCTTCAACACAAATAAGTACAAGATCCTTCCCCTTTTCTCTTTCAGTAATCTTTAAAGATATTTTCACTTTTCCGGAATCACTAAATTTAATACTGTTGGAGATATAATTATTAACAACCTGGCCTATTCTAATATCGTCTCCAATATATAGATGACAAAATTCAGGTAAGTTAAGCTCTAGTTCTAGTCCTTTGTTCATCGCAACTAGTTCAAAAAGTTGTTTTGAATGAGTCAGAATATCACAAATAGAAAAATTCCTTTTATTCAGTTTTATATTTCCAGACTCTAATTTAGAGAAATCGAGAATGTCATTAAGTATGACTTTCAAGTTTTGAGCCGATAAGTGACAGGTTCTAACCATATCTTTAACCGATTCATCAAGGCTGCTATCTTCAATTAATTGCAACATACCAAGAACGCCATTCAAAGGTGTTCTTATTTCATGACTCATATTTGCAAGAAACTCACTCTTTGCCCTAGAGTATCTTTTAGCTTCAGCCACAGAGCTTGCCAATTCTTTTGTTCTAACATCTACAATACGTTCAATTGTAAACCTTCTTGCACTCTCTCGATAAAATAAGAATCCTAAAGTAAAGAAAGTGAGTAAGAGAAATATTGTCGCGATCCATTCATTACTTGTAATATATTTTAACCACGATTTTTCAAAATAAACAGAGCCAATAATCGAAAGCTCTATGTCTTCTACGCGATCTAAAGAGATAAGTTTTTCATATTTTTTCACCATGTCTTTTGTAGAAGAATCTTTTAATAAATAACGTTCAATCCTACGTACATCAGTATCATTTAAAAATAATTCGAAACGACTCGTTCTAAAATCATTACTAATTTGAATATTGGCCAGAGGGTAAGAGATACTTAAATAGAATTTTTTTCCATTTCCAGACTCTACAAATTGATTAAATAAAAGAGAGTGTATTTTACTATTTTTTTTTATAATCGAGGTACTTTCTAAAATATCAAAGCTATTACAATGAACAACAGAGCCCTCACTTTTAATCAAATTTCCATAATTATCATGCAAGCAAATTGCATCGAGAGAGAAGCGAGTCAAAAGCCCCTTAGAAAATATTTCTAACTCATTTTCTGAAACATCATTTGATGAATCATAAAATCTTTTAAAAGTTTGTAAAATAAAGTCTATTTCTGAAAGCTTGCTTTGAATGAAATTACTATTCTTACTAATTTCAATTTTAAATTCGTCGAGAATTTTTACGTGTTTGGTTTTGATACTATTATTCAGAAATAGATAGGCACAAAAAATTCCAATTGATGCTATAAGGACAGAATAAAAAACATTCAACTTAAAACTCTTTTTTAGCATCATTAATTGCCCATAATTGTTTTAAGTTGGTTTATCTGTGAATTCCGTCCAATCTCATTCGTAATTCGTTGCCATTTCTCCCCGGCCTTTCGCAAAGCAACATCAAACGGTAGTCTTTTTTCACTTGCGCTAAAAAGAGCACTATTTAAAGCTGCCATATATTGTCCATGACCTTGCATGTAAAAATCAGAAGTACTTTCTTTTAATGCTTTTTTATGAATTTCTAAAAAAGAATTCATATAAGTGTTTTTTACTTTAGGACTTTCATAGTGGCTATATAGGTATGGGTCAAAAAAACCTTCGGCTTCTTCAACAGACTTTAGAGACATACTTACTGAAGTTGCAAACATAGCATATAAGAAAGCAAGTTCTTTAAATTTTGTTCTTCTAGAAACAACATAGTTCCAGCCCCAATTAAACATTGAGGAGTGTTTAATCTTTTGAGACTCTCCTCCTGGTAATAAGGAATACTTTAACTGACTTGCTAACTTTTTATTATTACTAACAATGTATTTTTGAGTTCCACCCCATCCTATATTGCAAAATGAGTTTCCTTCGGAAAATAGTTTAAAGTTATCAAACAGTCCATTTTTTGAAACACTTGGATGCAAGTAGTTATTAAGGCTAATCATTTCTTCTAATGTCTGAATTGCAACTTCACTGGCAAAGAGAGGGTTCATTTCACTATCGACTAGGCTTATTCCCTTGGCCCTTAAGCGAGCTATAAATTCCCATGTTAGATAGTCTTTATTTCTAAATAAGGTTCCTCCAAAAATATTTTGATCTGGGTTATGTATATATCTTATTTGTTGATCTAACTCTTCCCAACTTTTTGGAGTTGTAAGGTTTACCCCAAACTTATCTTGATATTTTTTTTTGTTGATAGCAGAAACTAAACTATAATTCAAAAATAACAAGTAAACATCTCCATCTGTCTGAGGTCCATAAAAATGTCCTTTATATGTTTCACCATATTCATATATAGAGCTCGTTTTAAGTTTCCTGTATTTTTTTAAGTATTTATCAAGACTTGCAATAGTCTTTGTCTCGACTAAATCTGGAATAGAAAAAGTTGGGGGTAATGCAAGGTCGAAATTTTTTGATTGATCAGATAAGCTATTTTCAACAATAAGTTGTGAAGAAATCTCATCGAGAACTCCCTCCTGAAGAATAACATTCACTCCTGTTTTTTCCGTGAAAATATTTGAAACTACTTTTACATTAGCTAATGACCCCTTTGGATAAAGAATTTTAAGTGTATCACCACGTCCCCACTTACTCTTAACTATCTTTATAATTTCTTCTTTCTTTGTTTCACCAAATGAAATAGGTGGTATAAACAGTGAAGACAATGCGCCACAAACGAAGTCACGTCTTTTTATTTTAAAATTATCCATAAAAGTATTTTATTCAATTTTACGAATGATTAAACAGTGAATATTTTTCAATAGTTTTAATTTACCCGCCCCCTTGAGCTTTGTACTCAACTATCGACGAGAAATTATCCCTCTATACTATCCAGATCATTACGAAAATTCTATCATTGTAGATATGAGTGATAACGAAAAAGAAAAGCAATTAACTTATATAAATGAGTCTGGTGATACAGTATATACTTCAAGGTTTTTACAAAAACGTGGTACTTGCTGTAAAACCAATTGCCTACACTGTCCTTATGGATTTACTCTTAAAAACTATTCTATAGAATTACAGGAGATGACAGAAAAGCAAATTAAATTTGCCAATGAGATTATTCGTGACACTATGCCAGTGGAGCAATCACCTCTTGTAAACTCTTTGCTCGCAGGAGCATTTGGTAAAAAAGATCAAATCCGGATACATCACATTACTAAGACAAACTTTTCTAATTACGCCTTTGGCCTCTTTAAAGGTAAAGCTTGTGCTGTTGTTGAGTTTGAAAATAAACTCTCAGAGAGTGCTGATGAAAAATCAAATCCTATAGTCGCAGGAAGGACGATAAAGAGCCTTTACCTAAAAAGTGAATTTCAGGAGCAAGGACTTGGAAAAGAACATATAAAACTATCTTGAACCAAACTTATTCTGAAAAACTTTAAGTAACTTGTGGCATTACAGAACTTGTATAAATTCTCTAATCAGATACGAGATAAATATCTGAACTCTTTGCCAAATTACTTCGCTAACAGAAAAAATTCTACAATGAATTATTTTAACTACTGGAAGCCTTTAAAAGGAGATCGTTTGAAATTATGGTGGAGACGACTATGAGTCCGCGAAAAAGATTCTTCGCTGCAAGAGAAAAGAAATGAAAATTTCGCTATACAAAAGTAAGAGAATTTACAAATAATTTTGATTAGATATTTAAGAGTAGATTTAATAATAAATTTACTTAATTTGAATTAGATGAAGTTACCCATTTTAGCCATCAATATTATTGAGATAGCTATCATTTAGTTCATTGAAAAATCGATAACTTAAGAACAATGTATATGTAAATATTAACACCCAACCTATAGAATAGGTTTAACTTAATAACTACTAATGATATTACAATAGCGTGAAAAACATAGTTCTTTCCCTACTGACATTATTTACTTGCACAAGTACTTTTGCTATCGAAGTCTTTTACTCTCCAGAGAATATTTCTCAATTTTCATGTAAAATTTCAAGGGCTATCAAGAAAAAATACCCTAAGTTAACTAAACGTAAACTAAGAAAGAATGTAATGAGGATACTAAGGGAAGAAATTGATCAATGGGTTGATGCTTACCCTATTCCAGCAGGTATCTCATTTCCAAGATACCTTGAACGTATTACAGGCATCCCTGGTTTCCCTATGGATCGATCCGAATATTACCTACAAAATGCTTTTATCCTCTTTGGTAATCCAGAACTTAAACTTGTTCAAAAATCAAAAAACTACTTTTCTTCTTTTATCCACTTAGCACGGACGAAGTATATACAGTATCTTAATGGTGAAATACAAGAATTTAAACTTAGAGAAGAAAGTGATTTACTTATACAACTAGAAGAACATCTACCTAGTATCGCCAATAATACATTTCCTTATTTAGATCAAAATGGAAGACAGATTCGCCAAGAAGGCGAAGTAAAAAAGGAACGAGATCGCTTCTATTTAGCAATAGGAAATACTTCTCATAAAAAATACGATCAATTTATTTACGAATCTCAAAGGTACAATCACTTCTCTTCTTCGCTTTTTCTCTGGCTTCTCAAACAGAGCGACTTTTCGGTAACACCAGAAATGCTATTCGATAAGGCTCTTATAATTTATCAAGACCCGTTTGTCGCTCTCGGTGTAATTTCATGGATATTTTCTGGAGATGCTCTCACAGTAAATCGGCGAACATCATCAGTGATTTCCTACAAGATGGTAAAACTTGTTGAAGGCCATGATATAGCTGGTTATCAATACCACTTCTGGGGATACCTCACTCAAAGTATCATTGGAAATCGTATTAGGGTCGCAACCCTAGCCTATCTTTATGAGAGATTATATCAACGCGATATTCCAGACTGGAAAGTTGATGTCATATCCCTAAAGCTTGGTCGACAAGTACGGAAAAATCTCTCTAGACCAGATAGATGCCCTTAAATCAATTGCACACTGTATGACATTATTTAGCATCTGCAACAAGTCTCAGTAAATTCTCCGAAAGAGTTTTCAGTGTATCTGAAAACTCAAGGTTCTTCTCAGCTCCTTGCGTACTTTCTTCAGCCGAGATAGAGACCAGGCGAATAACTTCAGAAATACTTTTCACCCCCTCAGATGACTCCAAAACAATTCGGCTAACATCTGCAGTTGTTGCACTTTGCTCTTCAACTGCACTTGCTGTTGTCGCTGCTATTTGATTTAATTTAGAAATAATGTTATCAACTTCTGAAATCGCTTCGATTGAAGATTTTGCAGAACTTTGAACACTTATAATTTGCTTTGAAATTTCGTCGGTAGCATTTGATGTCTGTTTTGCGAGC
>CAWUIU010000111.1:0-9241 GCA_963922285.1 uncultured Oligoflexia bacterium
AAATGCTTGGCTTGTCGCTGGAAGCCGCACAAAGAGTGGAAAACCTATTCTTTCATCTGATCCACATATAACTTTTTCGTTACCAAATCTTTGGTATGAAGCACATTTAAATTGCGAAGAAGATGGCTACCAAATGTATGGTCACTTCCTTCCTTTAATTCCTTATCCGGCAATGGGACATAATTATGATTACGGCTGGGGTTTAACAATGTCTTACACAGATGATCTTGACCTTTTTCAAGAGGAAGTTGAAGGCAATCAATATCGTGTAGGTGGAGAGCTAAAAGATATTAAATCATATCCTCAAGTGATAAAAGTAAAAGGTCAGAAAAATTTTAATTTTGACATAAAATGGACGAGAGGACCACTTGCAGATCCAATCATAAAAACGAAGAATGTTTCCATGAGTTGGGCCTACTATGATCCAGACAACAATCCACTACAAGGCTTTTATCATATAGGTCGTGACATTAAGGGACTAGAAGACTTTAGAGAAGCAGTTAAGTATGGTAAGTCTCCTGGGTTAAATATTCTCTATGCTGATCAGGCAGGTCATATTGCACATTTTGTCTTTGGAAGCTTATTTAAAAGAAGTTCATCAAATACCAGTCACATTGTAAATAAGGCACAAGAGTCAATCATTGGAGTGTTTGATTTCGAGCAAAAGCATCACCGGATAAACCCAGAAGATGGAATACTCATTTCAACTAATGATCGTCCAGATTATTCAAAAGTAGATTTAAGAGGACTCTGGTATCCAAAGAACCGACACGATACAGTTGATCATTTACTACGACCAAAAGTTGATTGGACAATTGATGAGATGAGAGATGTTCAAGTTTCTAATTTAGATATTTATGCTCGTGGTTTCGTTTCTATTATCCTTAAAAGTATAAAGCGAGAAGATCTAACAAGCCTTGAAAAGGAGGCTTTAGATATTCTTAGAAAGTGGAACTTTGAAAGTGATGTTGAAAGTATTGGTGCTTCAATTTATAACCATTTTAATTATCATTTCTTCCCAGTTGTTTTAGATGAGCTTGGAAAAGAAAAAATGGAGCAGTATGCACTATCAACAGGTTCTTGGTACTTCCATCAAAGACTGATGGAAGATGCGACAAATCTTTGGTGGGATATAAAAGATACAAAAGAGCTAGAATCTAGACCCGAGGCATTGACTATTATTTTTAAAAATACTATTCAAGACTTAGCGACTCAATATGGACAGAGTGTTGGTAATTGGAAATGGGGTAAGTTACATACAATCACTTATCCACATCCATTTGGTATGAGTAAATTATTAGGGAAGTTCTTTAATGATGGTCCATATCCTATGCCTGGGGCGATTAATGTCGTTAATCACAATAGGAGAAAGGGCTATATAAATGGGCACGCAGTTGGCTCAGGACCAAGTACGAGAAGGATTATCGATTTCGCTAAGCCTGAATTATCC
The DNA here is from genome assembly GCA_963922285.1 of uncultured Oligoflexia bacterium. Taxonomy (GTDB): domain Bacteria; phylum Bdellovibrionota; class Bacteriovoracia; order Bacteriovoracales; family Bacteriovoracaceae; genus Halobacteriovorax_A. Next base: position 1,451 of record CAWUIU010000111.1, read on the forward strand.
TATGGAATTTTACCTCTTGGAAATTCTGGACATCAGTTGAGTCCCTTCTTTGATAATCAAAGAGAACGTTTTATCCAAGGTAAGTATCGAGCACAATATTTAAAAAGAGAAGATGTTGAACAGAATCTTTATTCCAAACTTGTGATTAAGGCTCAGTAGTTAAAAATAAAATCACTGGCTTATGACATGTGACTTCTATTTGTCCGTAAGAGACATTACTAAGACCGTGACTTGAAAACTTTTCAAGTGTTCCAATATAGGGGAATTTTACATCGCCAATGATTGATACTTGGTTGTTGATAAGTGTCGAGATTGAAAAGGTTCCGAGATGTTCAAATTGATACTTACCTTTTGCTAAAAATATTCTGTCCTTGTCTAAGAACAACTTTACTTGTTCCTTTTCTAAAAGAAATTTATAGCATTCTGTAATATTTATGAAGTCGTGATCTCTTCGTCCTCCAGAAAATCCAAATAAGTAAAGAGACTCCACAGAGGGTGATATTAAATCAAAGGCACCTCGAAGATCGCTATAGTCTTTTTCTTTATTAAAGAGATAGTCTATATCTTCTTCCTTTAAATGTGATGAGTCATTATCACCGACAGTAATAAAGTTCTGTAGTAGCAGTCGATGATTACTCCCTCCGTCGACAATGATAGAATAGGTTTCTACATTTATATCTTTCGGCTCGAAGTTCATCGGTCCAATAATTTGTACTTCCTTATTCATATGCCTACTTTGATATTTAAAACTAAGCCATGTATATTTGTATCTAAAAAGTAGAGAGTATAAACTATGGCCGAATCTAAAATAAAACAAATTATAAAAGATCATTATCTTGTGAATAATCAGCAAATGACAAGTTTTGATCTCCATCTCACAAATTTAGGAGGTGAAAGTCGATCTTACGATCATGATTTGTGGCTTAATTTAAATGACGAATTCAAAATTTCAAAGTGGTATATTAATTTTGTTGACGCTCAGAAGCCTTCTGAATTTGATCTGATTGTAAGTGGTGCGCTTTCTCTATTAGAGTTACATGGAGTTTCATATATTTTCCATATGACACTGCGTGAAGTTGAAAGTTTCGTAAGAGATGACAATTCAACTCCTATAGTAAAAGAGCTCTTTCGTTATCAAAAATTCTTTGATGAGTTTTTAGGGCGATTGATACAAAATGCTACAAACTCCTTATTTCTAAAGTCTGGAATGGAGATTCAAGTTTGGGATATCATCAGTTATGAGCAAAAAATTCAAGCCTCACAAAGTTTTGTTGATAAAATAAATATTCTTTTAAAGACGACTTTTTCCGGACAAGTGAAGCTTGTTAATGTTGAGGAAAGTAAAATTATTATCGATTTTGGCCCATTCAATGTGCGTCAAAACTATTTTGTTCCACTATTAGAGGGAATGACGCATTACGTACAACTTAGTTTCTCTTCGACTGATATAAATTTAGTTGCACAGTGATATCTAAGAAGTTAAAATTACTTAGTGATCAACTAAATTTTTGAGAGGTATCATGAAATCAATTTTGATTTTATTAGTATCATTTATTTCTATTAATTCTTTTGCTGCTAATGCCGCTAAAGGTAAAAACTTATATTCTCGATGTGTTTCTTGTCATGGAAATAATGGAGAGGGGAAAGAGTCACAGAGGGCACCAAGAATTGGTGGGCAACATGACTGGTATATTTATACATCCTTACTAGCATTTAAATCAGGTGAGAGAAAGAACCCAGAAATGTTACCATTTATTAAAAATTTAAGTGATCAAGACTTCCAAGACTTAGCCGCTTATATTTCTACATTATAATGACGATAAGATTGTCATGAAGACAATCTTAATCCAAATTTTGCAAAAGGCACGAAGATGAATCACGAAGATATAAACTTTGTTCAAGCTACAAAAACACAAGAAATCTCAAAAGTATTCGATCATAATATTGATGCTTTTTCTGATAGTCCTGACTTTAAATGGACCCTTGATGATATAAAGAAAGAAGTAAGTGATGAGTGGCATCTCTTTTCTGTTGAAGTTGATGGTGAAATTATTGCAGCTGCTTTTCACAAGCTTGAAGGTGAAGTTCTACACTGTAAGAATACGTCTGTTAAAATGCAATTTACAGGAAGTGGTTACTCTCATCGAATCATGGACTTTTTTGAAGTTGAAGCTAAGCGTTTGAAAGCAAAAAGCATCATTCATTATTGTGCAATTGATAATTTCAGACAATATTCACTTAACGAAAGTCATGGCTATACTAAGACAGATCGTCGTCTTGGTAAAAATGGTCATACCACAGAATGGGTAAAGCTTTTTAAGTAGTCTTATTTGTATTGAATCTTTTTAGCACTTGAATGTCTAAGTCTGATTGAATCAGAAACCCATTTCTTTTCTGACTTTGTAATTTCAAAAAATTTGTCACAATAAATTGTTGGGTTGCCGTTTTCGAAAACCTCATTGCCCTCATAGAAATTTACACATGTTCTAGCATAACTATTAAGGTACTCTGGAAAGTGCTTGTTGAAATGTGCCATGATAGCATTTCTTTTTTTTGTGCTTGGAATTTGAAAAATACGATCTGGTAATGGATCGATACTAAGAAGAGAGTTTAATACAGCTTTTCTCCTCTTGTAGTTTCTTGCTAGCTTTTCGACACGACCCCATGATCGGTTTAGGAGATCTCCTTTTACTGGATTGCCTAGAAGATAAAAGGTGAGGAGTAGATCTTCCTCTTTTTGTTTAAGAAGATTTTGACGAATGAGAATTGATAAGTAAAATTCGATTTTCTTATCATTCGACTTTTCTGTAAGTATTATAGATATGAGATATGCTTTCATGCTCTTTAGGCACTTTTTGGGAATAAGATTATTTTCCAATAAATTTTTGTTTAAAAAGAAGTTCGAAAATGAATGGTCTATTCTTTTAGCAACTTCGTTTTGCATAAAAGGCTTTCGACAAAATAAATCTGAGTCTTTATTACCTATGATACTATCTATTAGAATTGTAAGCTCGGGATATTTAGCATAATGTTTTTCAAGAAATTGATAGTCTAGGTCCACAAAGCTGCCTGAAATATTGATGTAAGCTTTGCTTATGTATGAACATTGTCCCTTTTCGATCTCACATAGACTCATTTGTTTTTGCAGCATTTCAGTATATTTTAATTTGATGATTGAGTCATTCTTAAAAATAGGTTTTCTCATTAATTGCTCAACTTCAATTGTACTGAGTCTTTGGTGAGTTTTGAACTTCATTAAGCTACTTAAATATTCAGTCATCACTTTGATACTTAACTTTCGCCAATCTACATTTCTTTGTAGTGGCCTTATGTCATGCATGTGCTTTAAGTATTCAGAATAAGATTTTTCTTTTGCTAAATGTTGTAGATCTGCAAATGAGTACAATGATTGAGCACTAGCGAAAGATGTGAATATAAGAGTAAATAAAATGTGCTTCACAAGCTTTTGGAAAATCCTTTTATAGTATCTATGATATCTTTTCTTTTATACGGTTTTGAAACTATTTTTACATGATCATACTTTTGTAAGTGCATAAAATTATATGTATCATCCCCAGTGGCCAGAATACAGAAGAGATCTGATCTTTCGTTAAGGCATTGCGTAATTAACTCGTGCCCATTGAGACGTGGCATAATATTATCTGAGATGAGGTATTTGTAGTCTTCGTTCGCCAAAAGAAAGTCTTTAGCTTGTATAGGGTTGGAAAATGTCTCAACAATATAGCCTTTTGCGATAAGTGACTGGCTGCACAGTAGTGCAATTTTCTCATCGTCATCAACAAGGACAATTTTTTCACTCATAGTTTATCCGTAGAAATCTACCTTTCTTTTATTACATAAATATTATATCTATATATTCTTTAAATTACAAAGAATGGATAAGGAAAGACTAATGTTTATACCTAAAATCAATAATATAGTAATCGAAAATGATTGGACTGTTTATTTCTATGAACACCTGCAAGAAGCTTTTATATCAGGTAAAGAGCTTAAAAAAGAGGTTCTTGATGCTATTGGTTTTTTAAATAACTCAGAAGATACTTTTAAAAGACAAGTTCTAATCTGTGGCGCTAATTATTTAGTTTCTTACAATCATCAAAGTAAGACGATCAGAATTGGATCACTTAGACTTTCCAATGAAATTTTCTTTCTCGATCAAATGGCAAGCATAGATCTTGATAAAAATTTTGATGTTGAAAAGAGAATGAACTACTCGAATTTTAAAACGCATGTAAGCGAAATTCTTTCGATGAATAATCAAGACTATCCGGGGATTTCAAAGCTAGTTTCTAAACACTTAGGACTTATTGATTTAAATGAAATCGTCACTGATGATTTTAAAAACAAAGAAAAACAACTATCTGAAGACCTACTGAATGAGTTGAACAAATATAATCCTACCTTATTTGAAAAAATTTCTGACTTTGCATTAGGTCTTACAGCTAATTATGCACTGATTAGGATTCACTTGTTAAAATTCTTGGCCATCCTACCATCCCTTGATCATGACCTTACAGGTACTGAAGTAAAGAGAATGCTGCTGGAATCTTTTAGACGTCTCATTGTTGATTCTAAAAAGGCAAAAAGAAAAGGAATGAAAGGTGAGGAGAAGGCTCTACCTGTCTCTCTCATTCTTGCCTTCTACTTTGCTTTCTTAGTATCTAAAGTTGTTCCTGCTTTATTGCTTGCAAAGGTTGTCAGATTTAAAGTTAGACTTATGGCAAAAAGATTTATTGCTGGTGAAAACATCGAATCTGCTAGTGCATGTTTTGATGCTGTTTTTAAAAATGGACGTGATGTAACTCTTGATCAGTTAGGAGAGTTAGTCGTTTCTGAGAAAGAAGCTGATCATTATATGAATGAAGTGATCAAACTCATTGATGGTTTCTCTCAACATATTCCTAAGGGGCAGAAGAATGCTGCTGGAATTTATCGAGCCCATGTATCGATAAAGGTATCTGCCTTATGTTCTGATTTCAAGCCAGAGGCCTTTGAATATACCTATAATCTTGTTGCCCCGAGACTTAAAAAGATTCTCCTTCGAGCAAAGGAAAATGAAGTCTTTATAAACATCGATGCTGAACATTATCACTATCGCGATATCGTTTTTTTAATTTATCAAAAAGTATTATTAGATGAGTCTGAATTAACCTCTTACACAGGTACAGGAATTGTTCTTCAGGCATATCTAAGAGATGGTATTTCTCATTTACGTGAGATTATCGCTTTAAGTGAGAAAAGGCGTGTTGTCATGCCAATCAGAATTGTTAAAGGAGCATATTGGGATGCTGAAACTATTGAAGCTGATGCTCATGGTACAGATGCTCCTGAGTTTTTGAATAAAGAAGAGACTGATATAAACTTTCGCCAACTTATTTACGAAATTTTTAAAAATCATCCACATGTTCAACTTGCCCTTGCTTCCCATAACTACAGTGATCATGTTTATGCAGCAATATTGAGAGATCAATACTTTAGTGACACTCCTAAGATTGAACATCAATGTCTTCACATGACATATGAGGCCCTTTCAAATGCCATGGCCGATATGGGGTGGGTAACAAGAAATTATGTGCCAATAGGTAGTTTAATTGTTGGAATGGCCTATCTCGTTCGACGAATTATGGAGAATTCTTCGCAAGTTGGTGTTCTTACAATTATGCGCTCACATAAGAAAAAAGCAAAACTCTTACCACCTCAAGAATTGTTTGAAGCAAATAAAGAGAATGGAACATTAGTTCTTGATAAATCGATTTCGAATTTAGATGGATCATTCATAAACGTAGCTCCACTGAGAACTTATTTACGTAATGAAATGAGCTCATTCACTGCTGAATTAAAGCAGTTTTCTAATAAGCTAGGTTTAGAGTATTCAAATCATTTAATATTGAATGGTGATGAGGTCTCTATCTATTCGCCGTCAAATCAGAAGCAATTAGTTGGTAAAATTAGATTTGCAAATCTTGAAGATACGGAACGTGCTTTAAAGCTAGCTGACGAAGAATTTTATCGTGATAATGGCTGGTCAAATCTGTCTTGGGTTGAGCGATGCTCGTACTTTTATAAAGCAGCTGAGCTTATGCATGCGAGAAGAAACGAGCTAACTTCATTAATTATTCATGAATCAGGAAAAACTTTTGCTGAAGCTCTTGCTGATGTTGATGAGGCCATCGATTTTATAAATTTCTACATTAGAGAGCAAAGAAAAGTTGAAAAGAGTAGCGAATCTGTACCCCGTGGAGTATGTGCCGTTATCGCCCCCTGGAATTTTCCACTCGCTATTCCATGTGGAATGACTGTAAGTTCATTAATCGCTGGTAATACAGTAATCCTTAAATCAGCAGAACAAACTCCCATTATTGCATCTGTTTTTATCTCTCTCTTACATGAGTCCGGGATTCCTCATTCGGCTCTAGTTCATTTACCTGGAGTTGGTGAAGTCGTTGGACAAAAGTTGATAGAAGATAATAGAGTATCGACAATTGTATTTACCGGTTCAAAACCTGTTGGTGTCCATATCTCAAAAACAGTAGCTAGGAGACTATACAAGAATAAACGAACGAATGAGTCTTATCCTGTAAAAGTCATCTCAGAGATGGGAGGAAAGAATGCTCTTGTCGTAACAAATAATGCTGAACTAGATGAGACTGTCGCAGGTATTCTGTATTCAGCGTTTGCTCACGCTGGTCAAAAATGTTCTGCATGTTCTCGAGTACTTGTCGATAATAAAATCAAGCATAAATTAATTGAACGCTTAAAAGAAGCGTGTGGTGATATTAAAGTTGGTAAATCAACAGATTATTCTGTTTTTATAAATCCTCTAGTAACTAGTGACGATAAGAAAAGAGTCATCGAACAAGTGAAGGAGGCATCCGTTGAAGCAAAAGAGCATGGCGGGCGAGTCATCGTTGATCGTTCAGGCGAAGATCTTCCTGGGAATGCAGTTGGTCCTGTTTTAATCGAATTACCGTATTCACGTGCTCTTGATTCAGATAGTTTTTCACAAAGAGAATTATTCGCGCCAGTCGTTCACATTATTGGCTTTGATAATCTTGAAAGTGCGATCAAATTATTCAATAGCGTTCCATACGGTCTAACTGGTGGTGTCTTTTCCCAGTCTCAAGATGATATTGATTATTGTTCAAAACGTTTTCAAGCAGGAAATATATATATTAATCGTCCCATAACTGGAGCACGAGTTGCCATTGAACCATTTGGCGGCTTTAAACTTTCAGGCACGGGTCCTAAAGCAGGTGGGGTTGATTATATTAAAGCACTTCAAAGAAAGGCCAATAGTAAAAAAATTGAGTCACATTCTTTCTTTGAAAAAGGAAGCACTTATCAACCAGTCTTATCAAGATCAAGTGGGCTGAATTCAAAAGGACGTTTACAAAGAGTTATAAAGGCTCTTGATGAAGTCGTTATTAACTTTGGTCCTTTATTTCCTGGAATCTTTGGTCAAGAAAAAGAAAAACTTAATGGTCTAAGAAAGTGGTTAGAACTAGATTTTCTTTATTCACTAAAAGAAGGGAGAACTAATCGTGAAATTCCTGGACAAATAAATTACTCGCTTTTTAATTTAGGAAAGAAAAAAGTTGTTTATCTCGCCTCAACTGATAGACCACATATAGATTGTATGATTGCTTTTTTTATGGGGTTAGCAGTTGGTAGTGGAATTACAATCTTTGCAACCAATCAAAAAGCATATGTTTGGTGGCAATACTTAGTCGATATATTGATCAAGAGTGGTTTTTCTAAACGTAATATTGA
>CAWUIU010000112.1:0-9184 GCA_963922285.1 uncultured Oligoflexia bacterium
GTATCTTTAAAATTAAACTTCTTATTTTCACGAAATTCGATAATATTTCTCTTCTTATAGAGAGAGAAGACTCGAATTGGTCTTTCGGTAAGCGCTGTTCTCTGATTATGAACAACTGCCATAACATCAAGCTTCTCATCCTTATCAAAATCATCAAAAATAAGAAACGATGCCTTAACAGGAGTTTCAAAAAAGATTTCTTTCGACTTTAAAAACTTCCCTTTCTTATCTCTAATATAAAACTCTGGTGAAGAGTAAAAGTCGGGAAGAATCACAAGGTCTTCAAGACCATCACCGTTTATATCAACTATATAATTTCTAACAGACGTTACATCTTTTAAGCCAACAGCATCAGTGATTTCAACAAATGAATTATCACCCTTCTTGGTGATATCGTAATTATAGGCAACTTCTTGCACTTTAATTTTCTTTTTCTTCTTCTTAGAACGAAGTTTTTCAATACTTGAACAGCTCACAAGTAGACATGTAAATACAATAAGATACTTCATATCATTATTTTACACGTAAAAAACACGAAGGCCAATATCTTAGATATTGGCCCCGTATAAAAACATTAAATTTGATTAAATCTAGAAATCGATAATATCTAGTCCATAACCATCAAGTTCACAAACCTGTTGGCTAGCTTTCTTGATGATTTTATCATCATTGCTACTCATGGCCTTGAGATTGGCGATGAACTCTCCTCTAGCATCTTTTAATGAGATTAAGGCTAAATTCAGCACATAATCCTTCTTCGACTGCTCAACCTTTTCATTTTTTAAGATTGATGTTGTTCTTGAAAGAACTGCAACCATAACGTAGAGTTGAATAACCATATCAGCAAGTCTCTTCTGAGGAAGCTCATTACCAATAATATTCTTTCCATACTTCATAAGAGTATTTTCTACCTGAATCGCAAAAGCACCAAGCATACTATTAAAATAACCTGCATACTCCTCGAGTTCAGGGTGAGCATTATTAATAAGTCTTTGCCCAATCATCTTTGAAACACGAGATTTTGCAAAATTTGTTAAAACGCCTAGTGACTTAATTGGATCTTGTAATGCCTTTGAGACATCAGAAACTTTTCCAAGTTCTTTCATATTCTCAGAAGGGCCTCTGATTCCAGAAAGAGCAAGAAAACATCTTAAGATTTCATTCGTTCCTTCAAAAATAAGGTTAATTCGAGAGTCTCTCATAATTCTTTCATATGGATACTCTTTCATATAACCATTACCGGCGGCAATCTGAAGTCCAGTATCGACAACTTTCCAAAGAGACTCAGAACCATAAATCTTACAAACAGCAGTTTCAAGATAATAGTCATTAAGACCCTTACACATATTTCCTGTCGTCATGTAGACAATACTTTCTGTCGCATAAATTCTTGCAGACATTTCAGCTAATTTTTCTTGAATCATACCAAACTCAGAGATTGGCTGACCAAATTGCTTACGTCCTTTAGCATGCTCCGTTGCAAGTTTTAGGATACTTTTCATCCCACCAACACAACCAGCTCCAAGAGATAAACGTCCAGAGTTAAGAACGTTCATAGCAATCTTAAAACCTTTTCCTAACTCACCAAGAATATTTTCTTTTGGAACGATAACTTTATCAAAGTAAACAGCTCTTGTCTCAGAAGCTCTAATACCCATTTTGTTTTCTTTTTCACCAAATGAGACACCTTCCATACCCTTTTCAACAATAAAACACGAGATTTTCTCTTTCGTTTCACCGTTAACCTCGTGATCTGTTTTACAAAATACTGAATAGAACTCAGCAGAACCACCGTTTGTAATCCATAGCTTTTGACCAGTAAGTGTATAAGTACCATCACCATTATCAACAGCTTTCGTTTTAATTGAATAAGCATCAGATCCTGACCCAGGCTCTGTCAGACAAAACGCTGCTAGTTTTTCACCTGTTGCTAATGAAGGGAGCCATTTTTCTTTTTGCTCATCTGTTCCCTCGTTTAAAAGTGCACGATAACCAATTGACTGATGTGCACCAAGCATTGTCGCAACTGAGCCATCAAAGCTAGCAACCTCAGCAAAAACTCGACTATATAAAGAGTAATCTAATTCAAGACCACCGAACTTTTCTTCAACACCCATACCACAAAGACCCAGCTCTGCTAGTCCTTGAACAACTTCATCAGGTATTTTCGCCTCTTCATCCATTTTTTCGCCATCAATTGAGTCCGTACAGTAACGGCTAACAGCGTCTGTCATTTCTTTAGCAAATTCAGTTTGCTCTTCTGTAAAGTGCGGATACGGGAAAACACTATTTTCGTCGATTTCTCCGTAGAAAAAGCTACCCACAACAGAATTCATCATTGTCTTTCCTTCTGACATAAGATCTTCCTTTTAATTTAAACAGTGCATATATGGTCAAAAATTTTAGCATCGATTATGAGATATACATAGAGAATTTTGTAACGAGGCAGGTAAAAATAAATAATAATATTCTTCACTTGATGCTTTCCGACATCTTTAATAGAATAATATTGTACATTTTTTAAAGTCAGGGATGACATAGCGCGAGGTCAATAAAGTTTTATGACTAAAAAGAAAGGAATCTTTTCAAAAATCAAAAACAAACTTTCCAAAAGTGAGGAAGAGTCGCTTGACTTTAGTAGCGACGAATTCGAAGAAGTAGACTCTGATGAATACGAAGAGTATGAAGAAGATGAAGAAAGTGAAATCACCATTGATGAAAATGGTGACTTTATTGAAGAAGACGAGCAAGGCTTTTTCTCTAAAATAAAATCAAAGTTTTCTAAAAAAGATGATGAGTTCGAATATATTGACGAGGATGAAGACGAAGAGTTTACATCAGAAGAAACAGGTCAAATTCAAGTCAATGAAGAAGATATCGTTCTAAGTCCAGAAATAAATGAAGACTCCCTAGCTAACATCGAAGTACCTTCGCTTGAGCTTGACCAAGAAAGCATAGAAGAAAAAGGGCAACATCCTGAACTTGAGTCAACTGAAGAGCCACAATTAGACCAACAAGAAGAGAGTGAATTTAATGAAGCTTCTTCAACAGATATTAAAATCAATGCTCCAAAACAAACTGAAGTGGAAGCTGAAAATACCCATAGTGATCTTAATATCGCGACACCTCAAGATGTAGACACCTTTTCTGAGCATGAAGATAACGAAGAAGAAATGAACTTTTCAGAATTCCCACTTCCAAGCAATGGAAAGAAAAGTCGAATCCCTCTTTTTGATAATCTTTTAAGAAAATTTAAAAGGAAAGACTCTACAGAAAGCGGCAAAAGAATATCAATTGGTAAAGAACCATTCAAGAATACGAAAGGTCTCACCGAAATAAGCAAGGAACAAATTATTCCAAGCCTTATTGGCAAAAGCGCAAGAAGACGCGTCCATATAACATTTATCTATATGCTGACAGCGATTCTTTTCTACAATGTTGGAAAATTTGGTGGCCTTTATTTGTCAAAAGAGAAACCTTCAACAAAGGTTGAAAGTGCGTCTGTTGACATTCCAAAATCCTACTCTCCCCGAAAAGATATCGCAGCAATTAGAAATGCCAACCCATTTAATGCTCTGGAGTCTGAAGAAGAAGCAATTAAGAAACCTGAGCCAAAGAAGAAAGAGCCTGAAATAAAAGTATGTAAAGTCGCTAAAACGAAGTCTCGACTGCCGATAAAACTTCTTAATACAGTTGTTCTTCAAGACTCTGTAAAGTCTGTTGCCAGTGTTTCTCGTCGAGGTAAAGTTCTTTCGATTAGAGAGGGTGATAAAATTGATAACCTCGCTGAAGTAGGCAAAATTAATCGCCGACAAGTCATCTTCAAAAATCTTGACTCAAAGACTTGTGAATTTATCGAAAACCAAGACAAATCTCGCAAGCTTAAACCGACAAAAGTTCTCTCTCGCGATGAAGGTCGAAAAGTCATGGATAAGTACAAGAACGATGAAATCTCTGTCGCAGGTAATGAATATAAAATCAAGAAATCCCTTAGGGACCGCGCCCTTGCTGACATGGGCAAAATTCTAACACAAGCAAGAGCAATTCAAATAAAAAATCCAGATGGAACTCTCTCTTTTAAAATGACGGAAATTGTGCCTGGAAGTATTTATTCTCAACTCGATATTCAAAACGGTGATGTGATTACTGCTGTTGGCGGTAAGAGGATTCAAAATATCAATCAGCTCATGACAATGTTTGGAAAAATTAAGCAAAACGATAATTATGAAATTACAGTTAAAAGAGATGGATCAGAGAAGACCATGAACTATAACTTTACTGATTAACAAGACTATTATGAGAAGTTGACGCGACACTGACAAATTCAACGAATTTTTGTTGTAAAGTCTAGAGGGAATTTTAGCCGGAGTCACAAAACTGATTAAAATTGTTAAAATATTAGTAAATATTAAGGCACCAAGGAATGGTAGAGAAATGAAAAGAAGTCTGGCTTACTTATGCACACTTTCACTTATGTTTGCTGCGAATGCACAATTTAATAAGTACAAATCAAAGTCTAATTTCAAAAACAAGAAGCAATCAGTTTCAAACCTCATTAGTGAGTCCGATGAAACAGGTAGCGATGCTTTTGGAAGAACGAAAAAAGACTTACCTAAGTCAGATAGTAAATTTGTTAATCTTAACCCAGAGACAGCTTTTGGCCCTGAGGTCATCACATCATTTGATTTTAAAGATACTTCACTAAAAGACCTTACTGATCACATGCAAAAACTAACGGGGCTGAACCTTATTCTTGATAAAGACCTAAAAGGAAAAATTACAATTTCGGCCCCCACTCCAATCACTGTTGGCGATGCATGGCAAGCTTTCCTAGCGGCATTAAATATGAATGGATTATCTCTTGTTAAAAGTGGTGCTTTTTACAAAATCGTAAAGTCTCGAGATATTCGATATATCCCAACTAAAATCTATACTGGTAATTATGTACCAGACACTGAAAACTACATGATGAAAATTATCTCTCTAAAGAATATTAATTCGACTGAGGTATCAAGATCATTTAGACCATTTATGTCTCGTTACGGGCGAATCATTGAAATTAAGCAAACAAACACTATTATCATTCAGGATACAGGATCAAATATTAATCGTCTTATGAGACTAATTAAGTTTATTGATGTTCCTGGCCACGAAGAAACTCTCCAGATTATTCCTGTTAAAAATACCTCAGCTTCTGAGATTGCAAAGCTTCTTGATAAAATTTTAAAGAAAGATACTTCAAAGAAAGTTAGAAGCTCCACTAAGAATCAAGCTGAAGTTATTAGTAAGTTAACTGCTGAGCCAAGAACAAACTCGATTATTGCCATGGCGAATGCCGATGGAGCAAAGAGATTACGTGATCTGATTACAAAGCTTGATGTAAAACTTGTTGCCGGAAATAATGAACAAGTTCATGTCTACTACCTCTTTCACGGTGACGCTGAAGAGCTTTCAAAAACACTAACAACTCTTGTTAGTGGTTCGGCTCCTTCAAGAACGACAAGAAGATCTCGAACTTCTCGTTTTTCACGTTCGACGAGCTCAAATGAACCAAATACCCTCTTCAATGCAGAAGTAAGAGTTACAGCTGATAAGTCTAATAACGCTCTTGTCGTCACGGCCTCGCCTACTGACTGGTTAACACTTGAAAAGGTTATTAAGAAACTTGATGTTCCAAAAGATCAGGTCTACGTCGAAGGGATGATCATGGAGACAAGTGTTTCAAGAAATAAAGATGTTGGTGTCTCGCTTGTTGGTGCCTATGGTACAGGTGGAGCCGATAGAGCTGGATCACTTGTTGGTAACTCAGGTGGAATTTTACAACAATTAATTACAAACCAATGGCAAAGTGTTGGTGGACTTTTCGCTGGAGCTGGTTTTGGTAGCTCTGTCAAGACGACAATTAATGGACAAACAGTTACAGTTGACTCTGTTAATGCCCTCATTACTGCGATTGCTTCAAACGGTAACACAAACGTTCTAGCAACTCCACGCCTACTTGTTCAAGATAACACTGAAGGTCTTTTTGAAGTTGGTGAGACAGTGCCGATAACAGAAAGAACGAACACAGCAAATGGTTCGACACAAACAAGTGTTAAACAACAAAAGATTGCTCTTACACTAAAGATCACACCACAAATTAACAAAGTTACTCGTTATATCAAAATGAAAATTGATCAAAAAATTGATGACTTTTCAAGTAGACCAAGTTCTGCAACGGAAGGTGTAGCGACAAACACAAGACAAACGGTAACGACTGTAACAGTTAGAGACCGAGACACGATTGCCATGGGTGGTCTTATGCGAGATCGTTCGAATCACACTGTTTCAAAAGTTCCTCTTTTAGGTGATATTCCTGTTCTAGGTTGGTTATTTAAGAACAAAGTAAACACTATTGAAAAAGTAAATATGCTCTTTTTCTTAACTCCAAGAATTCTATCAAATTACCAGAGAGACGCTGCTGAGACTGTAAAAGATAGCCTTAACAGACGTGCTGCTCACCTAAAAGATGTTTATGGTGAAAAAGATCCATTTGGTTCAACAGCTAAGGGTCTTTATAATAAAGCTAAAAAACAAGAAGAAGGTCCACTCTACGATCAAGATGAAGCTGATTACTATAAGAAAGAAATGAAAAATAGTATCAAGAATCAAGGCAGTCAAGGTGATCTTGGTAATGCTCCAAACTATAAAAATATTGAGCAGTCTCTAAAAAGAAAAAGATCAGCCATCAACAAAGCCAAGACGAAAAAAGTGAAACATAAGAAACCGACGATTCAAACTGATAAAAAGAGAAAAGTCATTAAGTTTGTAGAATAACGGAGATATTTTGAAACTTACAGAAAATATGCTCCATAAAGTTGAGGGGCAAAAAGAAAAAATTGGTCAACTGCTCTTAAAACACACATCGCTATCAGAAGATCAACTCAATGAAGCTCTCGAAATTCAAAAAGAGTCAGGGTTACTTATTGGTGAAATTCTCTTAAAGAAGAATTATATTCACCCACATGATATTGTAAAAGTAATCTGTCATCAGATTAACATTCCATATATTCAAGATATTAATATTGAAGAAATTGATCCTGAAATCATCTCTCACCTGCCTATTAACTATGCTAAGACTCATGAGTTAATACCTATTCTTGAAACAGAAGAAGATGTTTCAGTTGTTATGACTGATCCATTTAATTTTGATGCGATCAATGACCTTAGAGAATTATTTAGAAAGAATATAATCGTTATTGTTTCTTCACCTCTAAAAGTTAATGATGCTATTAACCGTGTCTTTGAGAAGGCTAACAAGCACCTTGTTGATACTCTTGAAGATGAGTTTGATGAGAACTTAGACTTAGATGGTCCAATTGATATCCTCGACGCTGGAGCTGATGAAGCGCCAGTTATTCGTTTCGTTAACTCAATTATCTTTAGAGCCGTTAAAGAAAGAGCGACCGATATTCATATTGAACCATATGAAAAAGAGTCAGTGTATCGTTTTAGAATCAACCGAGTTATGACGGAAATTCTTAGACAACCGCTTAAAACTCACTCTGCTGTTGCCTCAAGAATAAAGGTTATGGCAAAGCTTGATATTGCGGAAAAAAGATTACCGCAAGACGGTCGTATTCCAATTAAAATTGCCGGTAAAGATATTGATATCCGTCTTTCAACTGTTCCAGTGCAAAACGGCGAAAGAATCGTTATGAGGGTTCTTGAAAAGAGTAATAATACTCTTCGCCTCGAAAATCTTGGATTTCATGGTTCAACTCTTGCCAATCTTGATGAGATGTCAAAGAGAAAACACGGTGTTGTCTACGTATCAGGTCCAACTGGTCATGGTAAGACGACAACTCTCTTTGCGATGCTTGATCGAATTAATACTCCTGACAAAATGATTATCACTGTTGAAGACCCTGTTGAATATGAAGTTCAAGGGATTTCGCAAATTCAGGTTAATCACAAAATTGATCTAAGTTTTGCACGAGCTCTAAGAGCTATTCTTCGTCAAAACCCTGATATTATCATGGTTGGTGAGACCAGAGACCTTGAAACTGCGCAAATGGCAGTTGAAGCTTCTCTTACAGGTCACTTTGTATTATCGACAATTCACACCAACGATGCAGCCAGTGCCCCTAACCGACTTATCGATATGGGAGTTCAGCCATTTATGATAGCCTCTTCTCTGGCAGGAGTTCTTGCACAAAGACTAATTCGTACTCTTTGTAAAGAATGTAAAGTGCCAAGAGAAGTTACTCAATATGATCTTGATGTCCTTGGAATTGAAAAGCTACCAGAGGGAACCTCACTTTACGAAGCACCAGGTTGTCCAAAATGTGACTTTAATGGTTTTGATGGTGTAACAGTCGTTGCCGAACTTTTAATGATCAATGATGAAATAAGGTCCCTTATTCTGGCAAAGACAGATGCCAACACTGTTAAGAAAGTAGCTCAAAGCTATGGAATGATTACTCTTCGCCAAGATGCGATTGAAAAAGTTCTTATGGGAATTACATCAATTGAAGAAATGGTACGTGCCATCAACGTTGAAGAAAACGAAGAGGAAGAAGAGACTGGTGAATAAGCATGGTCATTTATAATTATAAAGGTATTGATAAAACTGGAGCTGAAAAAAGTGGAACTGTAAACGCCGAAGGTGATGTTGCAGCAAAAGCTAAAATCCGTGCGATGGGAATTATGCTTACCTCTATCAAGGAGCAAAAATCCAAAGGTAGTGGTGGCGGAGGTATCCAACTTAATTTTGGCAACCAAGTTTCAGTTGATGATTTATCTCTTATGACCAGACAGCTTGCAACACTCTTTAAAGCCAAGATTCAGGTTGTTCAGGCCTTTACTGCTCTAATTGAGCAATGTGAGAATCCGCGCCTAAGAGTCATTCTCTCAGAAGTTAGACAAAAAGTTAATGAAGGTAGTTCTCTCGCAAAAGCTCTCGCCGACTACCCTAAAGTATTTGATAATATTTATGTAAATATGGTTGAAGCTGGAGAATCATCAGGAACACTTGATATTGTTCTCCTTCGACTAGCAGAATTTACTGAATCATCTGTTAAGCTAAGAAATAAAGTTCGCGGTGCGATGATGTATCCAATCATTATGCTTGTGGTTGGTGCAGTTGTTATGAGTGTTATTCTCGTTCTCGTTATCCCAAAAATTACCAAAATTTTTGTTTCTT
>CAWUIU010000113.1:0-9130 GCA_963922285.1 uncultured Oligoflexia bacterium
CACCAGTTTGTAACATTTGTCTTCTAATAAGAATTGTTTTAACAAGAGCCTTTTTTAAACGTTTGATACCTCTTTTATTCTTAGCAGAGATTGGGAGCACATCGCAATAGCTTAGCCATGGCATTGTGTAGCGAATATCTTCAAGCCAGGCTTTGCGATCTTCTGGATCCTTTATCTTATCAGCGATAAGATCAATTTTATTTAAACAAACAATGACTGATGTACCTTTTTCTATTGCAATATCAAGAAGTCTCTTGTCTTGATGTGAAACACCTTTTTCAGCATCGATCATGTAAATACAAACATCTGCCTCTGTAATACAACGAAGCGAGCGATAAACTGATTGTGATTCAACAAAGTCATCAATACTCTTTTGCTTTCTAATTCCTGCCGTATCGACGATATGAATTGATCGCCAGTGACTTCCCTCTTCTTCGTCTTCAACCTGAGAGTCTTCATCTTCAGCATTAAAAACTTGATCGTATATTCTATCATTTTCACCATCAATGAAGTTTTCATTATCAGAATCCATCATCTCAAGGTCTTCATCACTCATATCACCATCAATTTCTTCTTCAGTGTTGTATGACTTAACTAATGACTCATAAAGTTCAGGATTATTCTTTCTAAAGTCTTCATACTGCTGATAGAGATGATTATCGTTATTATACTGAGACTTTTCATCTAACTTCTTAGCATCATCACCAAAGAAGAGATCGAAAAAACCCTCAATTGGATCAACAGTTGTGCCTGCGATATCAGATACAAGAGCTCTATTTGCCCCAACTAACAAGTTAAGAAGTGTTGACTTACCTGCATTAGGAGCACCAATAATTGCAAGCCTTGAAACAACCTGTTCTCTTGGAGTTACACCTCTTTGTAATACAGCACTCTCCATAACTTGAGAAGATCCAGTAAAAGTAATTAGCTCTCGGTGCAGATCCTCTCTTAAACTTTCTATACCAAGACCATGAGCAGATGATACACAATGCATATTTTCAAAATCTATTCCTAGAGAATAAAAATCAATCTCATCTCCTCTTTGTGCCTCAGAATCGAACTTATTAACAATTAGCCAAAGCTTCTTCTTAGATTTTCTAATATAATCAGCAATTGTTTTATCAAAGGGAAGTGCCCCTTCTCTAACATCAACAACAAACAAGACTAGGTCTGACTCATCAATAGCCTGATAAGCATGATCCGTCATAATATTAAAGAATTTATTAGCATTTACCTCTTTTTGAGTATCAGCATTTTCATCAACCTGATCAGGATAAAATCCACCAGTATCGACAAGTATCGCATCTCTTGGGTTATCGCTATCAGCATCATTAAAAGAAGCAATACCGTAGTGACGATCACGTGTTACACCAGGTGTATCATATGTAATTGCCTTATGTTGCTTTTTCATAAGACGATTAAATAATGAACTCTTTCCTACGTTTGGTCTTCCAATAAGGGAAATTACCATTGAACGCTTTTTCATACTTATTTCCTATTTAAACTATACTACTATTTCTTATGCCATACACGAGCTGAATTATGAGCGCGTGGAAGACCAAGGTCCTCAAGGATAAAGTTATTCTTAAACCACTTTGGTGATACCTTAACATGAAGATTCAAATGAACCTTACAATCAGTCATCGCTTCAATTTTCTGCCTTGCTCTGGTTCCAATTTCCTTAATCATTGATCCACGTGAACCAACAACAATTGCTCTTTGACTTGGACGATTTACAAGAATTGATGCTGAAATATGTGCGGCTTCTCTTGATCTTCTATCCTCTTTGTCTTTGATGTCTTTATATTCATCGACAACAACGGCAAGCTCATATGGAAGTTCATCTTTTAGAAGTTCAAAAGCTTGCTCTCTAATATATTCTGTAGCGAAAAATCTTTCAGGTTTATTTGAAATAGCACCATCAGTATAGAAGTGAGGACCAGGAATAGCACGATCACATATTTCTCCAGTTAAGAGGTGAACATTATTTCCAGTTTTAGTCGAAATCATAAAAAAGCTCTCTAAACTTGGAATAATTTCTTTTGCTTTATCAAAAACAAGCGTTAAAGGAAGCTCAACAGCATTTTCAATTCTATCTGATTTAGTAAAGACAGCGATTGTAGGACCTAAGTCTCTTTCCACATTTGCTTTAAACTCACTAAACTGGACAAGAACATCTTTTGTAAGGTCTATTAATAGAAGATTTACATCTGCTCCCTCAAGCCCTTCTCTCGCCTGCTGATTAATTCTCTTGTTGAGCTCTTGGCTTGACTTATGAAGACCTGGAGTATCAACGAGAACAACTTCAGTGTGATCAATTGTTAGAACACAGTGATACTTGTTTCTTGTCGTTTGAGGCTTGTTAGTTACAATACTCAGATCCATTCCAAGAAGGTAGTTCACAAGGGAGCTTTTACCAACATTAGGTGCACCTAGAACCGCTACAACAATCGATTTATTATCTGGGTGTTGATTCTCGATTAACATGATTTCTCCTCTACTTCATTTGAAGTTATTAATTTTTCATCGATTAAATATTTTAAAGCGACTTCTTTCATTGCTTGTTTTTTACTTATACTCTTAACTGTCTGGTGTTTTGTTCCATTTATCCACAGTTCAACTTGAAAGACTTCATCTTTTTTTTCAAACTTATACTTAGGAAGCTTTTGGAACTTCTTCATGGTAATTTCTTGTAGTGTTGTCTTTGGATCAAAGTAGGCCAACAACGACTCATCAAAAAACTTGCACCCTTGTGATTCTTCAAATTTCCTTATGATTAATTCCAATGTCCGAAACGCTTTTTCGACACTATGATCGACAACGATTGCTCCGATTAAGGACTCAAAGAGATCGCATAGAATAGAGTCATTAACCTCTTCTTTTAACTCCCCCTTACCTCGAAGGACAAGCTGCTCTAACTTAAGAGAGCGAGCTAGTTTCGACAAAGTCTCTTCACTAACGAGTGCACTTTTTAATTTTGATAGTTTCCCCTCTTGAAAGTGATCAAAATTTTCAAAAAGGTTTCGAGTTATAAAAGCCCCGACGACTGAATCACCTAAGAACTCGAGTCGCTCATATGATTTTAAAGACTCATGGTATTCATGAGCAAAAGAACTATGAGTCAATGCTCTAATAAGCAAGCTTATATTCTTAAAACGATACTCGATGAATCCTTGAAGTTGATTGATAACTGGTGCATTTAGAAAAAGAGTTTCTAAAGATTTAGATTTAGCTTTGATCACAATTTGATAAGCATCATGTGAAAATGTAATACTTTCACCTGCACTAAGCGCATTTGTTTGCTCAATTGTCATCTCGTCTCTCTCTTTTCCTATTATTTGAATGTAGCTCTTCACTATCACTTGAATCATTACTCGACAAGTAGCAATATAGCCTGATTGAAAAAATGCCATAGTACCAAAGACGACACCAATTAACCCAATCCGAAACGGCCTCGAAATTACAGATACTTGTAGATCTTTTTGTTGATATAGCTGGGTAAATATGTTTACAATAGTTTTTATTTCAATAAATCCAGGGACAGGTAATGGAAAACATGGAAAATAAGTCCGAACAGGTATCAAAGCCGATACTCGCTGAAATTTCTAAACTACAACAGAACTTCTTCGACAATTTAAGATCGAAGGGACGTTCTGCAAATACCCTAAAAAATTATAAGACAGATTTAGATTGCTTTAATACATATTTGAATGATCAAAATAAGACCACACAATTCCATAGCTTTAGCCTACCTGAGGTTCTAGAATACGGTAAATACCTTGAGAATAAATACCAATCTGATAACTCTCGTCGAAGAAGAGTACAAGCACTACGTTTATTCTTTGACTACCTTGTAGAACATGGTCATTTTAATCACAATCCTGTGAGAAAGATTCCTACTTCACCTAAGTTTCTGGATATTCCTAGACCAGCAGGTTTTGCAAACGTAAAAACAATGTGGCAACACTTATTAGAAGAAGAAAAGAATGCTAATTCTCCTTTTGAAAAAGTACTTATCAAAAGAAACCAAGTCATCTTCCTTCTTATCTACACTGGTGGTTTAAAAGTCTCTGAACTTTCAAATCTACAAAAAGGAAGTTTCTCATTTGGTGGCACACCAAAGGTCATTATCAATCACCCAAAAAGAGATCCATATACGGTTGAACTCCATAGTATTTTTACGAATGTCTACGAGTCATATACTGAGCTTCTTGAGAAACTTAAGAAAGAGTCTAATATCGAATTCTCTCATATCTTCTTTAATGCCAATGCACATAGAATAATTTCAGGAGGTATTTCTCCTCGTGGAATTGAGATCTTATTTAAGAGCTGGTCAAAGAGCCTCTTCTTTGAGGTTACTCCAAAGGCCTTAAGGCAATCTTGCATTTTCACATGGCTGCAAAGAGGTGAAAACGAGACAATAATTAAAGAATGGATGGGAGTCAGTCCATCATACTCTCTAAAGCTTTATAAAACTCATCTTAATGATCATAACTTTAGTGATCACTTTCTAGAAAGTACTTACAAAGAATTTATAGAATTATAAAATCTAGTCTGATACTTTTATTGGTACTGGCTTTTTATAGACAGGTATTCCAGTGTCTTGGTCAAGATGCCAACGATCAG
This sequence comes from uncultured Oligoflexia bacterium, assembly GCA_963922285.1. Taxonomy (GTDB): domain Bacteria; phylum Bdellovibrionota; class Bacteriovoracia; order Bacteriovoracales; family Bacteriovoracaceae; genus Halobacteriovorax_A. Next base: position 4,627 of record CAWUIU010000113.1, read on the forward strand.
TATAAAGCTCATCTTTTTCAACACGATAGTACTTCAGTTCATTATCTATTTGATCAAGACGAAAGCCAAGTTCTCTTTGAATTCTGATTTGATCTCTCTTTTTAGAAAGAAGTAAGTTTATAGCTTCTTCTTTTAACTTCTTTATCTCTAAAATCTTACGATCATATTCAGCAGCAAGTTTTACTTGTTGCTGCTTAAAACCCCAAACAAACTTATTAACATTATTGAGTTGGTACAAGAAATCTCTCTTCTTTGTTAAGAGTGCAACTCGGTAGCGAGATGCGGTCTTAATTCTCTCTGCCAGTCTTTCAGATTGAAAAATCATTTGCATCCCACGACGAAAGTTATAATTCTGCCCCCAGCATGGAATTAAGTTTTTAGAATAAATTGTTAAGTAGTTTTTTTCGATACTTCTTACATTCGCCTTACAAGGCTTTTTCTCTCTATATTTTGTTACTCTAAAAGTTAATGCATCTGAAGGCTTAAAAAATTTAATATTTCGAGACTCAGTATAAATTTTTAGAATCATTCCCGATTCATCTTTATCCGTCAGCCTTCCAGCAAATTTGCTATAATCAATATTTGGATCATAGAAAGAATCCAATCCTACTGCATTTTCGATGGATGCAAATTCATGCTTTGCAATAGGATCGTTTTTATTTTCCATTTCTTGTTTAGTAATAATCTGAGTATCAGCGAATACCTGATAAAAAAGGAATGTAATCAAGAAGATCATCTTTTTTTGCATAACTATATTGTAACTTAGTGCCAGAAATACTACCCTAGAGGGGAAAATTAGTCCTCAAAAAGGGCCTCAAACAGAAGGAACAGATGTATGGAATTTTTTATCGATACAGGTATTATTGAAGAAATTGAAACTGCAGCAAAATGGGGTTTTGTAGACGGTGTTACCACTAACCCTTCACTCATTGCAAAAACTGGCAGAAGCCAGCAAGATGTAATCACTGATATTTGTAAAATTATTGATGGACCAATCTCGGCAGAAGTTATCGCAACTGATAAAGAAGGAATGATCAAAGAAGGTGCTGAGCTTGCTAAAATTCACGACAATGTCGTTATTAAGCTACCATTAACAGAAGATGGAATATCAGCCTGTAAGTGGTTCTCTGACAATAATATCAAAACGAACGTAACCCTTTGCTTTAGCTCAAATCAAGCTCTTTTAGCTGCTAAGAATGGTGCAACTTATATTTCACCATTTATAGGCCGTCTGGACGATATTGGAGCCGATGGGATGACACTGATCCAAGAAATCAGACATATGTATGATATGTATGGTTTTGACACTCAAGTATTAGCGGCTAGTATCAGACATGCTGATCATGTTAGAGCCTGTTCTATGGTTGGAGCTGATGTTGGGACAATGCCTTTAAAAGTGATGCAGACACTCTTTAAGCACCCGTTAACAGATAAAGGCCTAGAACAATTCTTGGCAGATCACAAAAACGCCAATTCTTAGTTAACTTATCTTAAGCCCAATAAAATCAATACGCTATGTGGAATTTGAAAAGAATTCCACATATTTCGTAATCTTATGAAAAAATAATCCGAATAACAGTTAGAATAATTCTAGTGAGGATTAACTTGAATAAATTGGGCAAGAATACAGAAAAAATTTACCAAAGAGTAAGTAGGCTAATTCTTATCATTGGAACGCTTATTCTTAGCTCTTGTAACATGAGTGAAGAAAGTACAACAACTTCTTCAGCAACAAATTCATCTAGTGGAGCAGATCTCTCAATGCGCTGGAATGCTTCCGCCCTTCCTTTAAAAATCAATGTTTCCTCAGACTTTGATCTCAGTGAAAAAGATGGAAGCGGCTACAATCTCATACAACAAATGCAGGAACATTGGAATAATGCCGACAGCTCTCAAACATTCTTTGATCTATCAACAGAATACACTGTCGCCAACAAAGATTATGGTGATCTTAATAGCTACCTTGATTCAGAGCTAGGAGTTTATCAAGCTGATACATGGTTTGATTTTATAGGTGATGGTGTTCTTGCTATTACATCATACTTAGGCGAGAATCGTGGTTCTTATATTGAAATGATTCATGCTGACATTATTGTTAATAATGAAAATTTCTCTTTTACTAATAATACTTCAGATACAACAAGTGCTTATGATCTTCCTTCAGTTATCATTCATGAACTTGGTCACCTTCTCGGCCTCAAGCACGTAAGTGATCCTGATGTCCCAAGTGTTATGCAATCGACTCTTGGAAGACATGATGTGAGAAGAAATGCGACAGCTTATGATAGTACTTATATCACAAGTCTCTACGATTTAAGTTTTGCTCTCACTGCTTCAAGCTCTAACGCTCTAGCTATTACAGCAAGTGAAGGACCTAAGTACATCCATGGATATATGGAACTAAGAGCAGATGGTACATGTAACCACTTCCGAGATGGCAATCTCATCGAAAGTCACAAAGTTAAATTAAAAAAATAAGTCTTAAGAAGCAGCCAAGTGCTTTGATAAACAATCGCGAATTCTATTCTTTGCACGAAAGACCAATTGTCTTAGGTTTGTTTCAGATACGTCGAGAGTTTTACAAATAACATCATTTGTTTCTTCCTCGACTTGTTTTAAATAAAATGCCACTTTTTGATTCTCAGGTAAGTGCTCCATACATTGAGCAACATATTTCATAAGGTCATTATTCGTCGCTAAGTCACTTGGATCACTCCACTCTACTGACCAATGACCATCGTCTTGAAAACTAGTCTCAAGCTTTTCTTCAATAGGATCTGTCTTATCAAACTTAAAGTTTTCACGTCTAATTTCATTAACTTTATTATAGAAAATTCCAAAGAGAAAAGTTCTAATATGACTTCGCCCCTCAAAGCGAGAGACAACCTTTAAAAAGGTCATCCACGTATTATTAGTTAAGTCTCTTGCCATCTCTTCAGAGAATCCCATACCTAAGGAAGCTTTAAAGAGATGATCAGTATATTCATCTACGAGTGTATTTAATGCTTCAGGATCCTTCTTCTTTAGAAGTTCTAAAAACTTTGGATCGCTAAAATTCTTTGTCATATTCAAATCTTTTTTTATTTATTGAACTATTATACAGGTCATCAATACCATGACAAGCATTTGAATTTAATTATACTTCGTCTATAATGCTATAATGATTATTTATACAAAAAGACTAATCATATTCATTATCATCCTGTTTTTTAACTCGTGCAGTCATGTCTTCTATCAACCTGATAAATATCAATACTCCTACCCTGAGCTCAACAAAATTAAGCATGAAAATATCTATTTCCATTCTCAAGATAGGACTAAGCTTCATGCTTGGAAGTTATTTGCTAATACAAAAAAACCAAAGGGTACTATTGTCTTCTTTCATGGAAATGCGCAGAATATTTCCGCACACTTTTATCAAGTCTGGTATCTAACAAACTTTGGCTATCAAGTTTTAATTGCCGATTATCGTGGCTACGGAAACTCACAGGGCAAGGCCTCAAGAGATGGAATCTTCCAAGATGCTCAGGTAATACTTAAAATGGGATATCAATGGCATGTTGAGAGTAGCGCACAAAAATTTATCGTCTATGGTCAAAGTTTAGGAGGTACAATTGTTATTCCTGCCCTAAGCCAAGTAGATCTAAAGAACAGCGTCGACCTACTCATAATCGACTCAAGCTTCCTCTCCTATCGAAAAATTGCAAAGCTAAAACTAAAGCAATGGTGGATCTCATATCCCTTCTCATTTTTTACCAACGCATTAGTCTCAGATCACTATTCAGCAGAATACTATCTACCTGATTTAAGCAATATTAAACTATTAGTTATCCATTCAGAAGCCGACTGGGTTGTTCCTATCCATTTTGGAGATGAGATTTACCAAGTCCATACTGGAGAAAAAGAATTCTGGCGCTACAAGAAACACTCTCATATAGGTATTTTTCACTATCTTACAGAAAGAGAGAAGCTAGCGAATTATTTAGAGCAGTTATAGATTTCACCATATACCTTCGTCAAAGGACCGCTCTTTTCAAAACGATCAATAACAACAGCATTTGCTTTGTACTTATCATGTGCAATTGCTTTTAAATATAGCTCAGCGTACTTCTTACCTTGATCCACAGGATTATCCTTTGCTGAACCTGTATTGACGAACTGACATTTGCGAGCTTGATCCTTTGTAAAAACCTTAACTTTCTTGTCATAGAAGTCATATATATCACGATTCGTTTTGAATAACTTATAATTAGAAATATTAGTATTTGTTAAATAGCGAACATTTGCACAACTAACAATGAATAATAACAAAGCAAATACTTTCATAATATAACTCCTAAAATAAATAAGATAGTCCTAGAGAATAGTCTTCCTCTCTATCATAAAAATTTGTTATAACGTCTAAACCAATACTCTTATGGAACTGTATTCTCATATGATTTTCTAACAACGTCGTTTCTTTCTTCTGTAAAAAATGATCTTCATAAGCGACAATCAGCTTATT
>CAWUIU010000114.1:0-9117 GCA_963922285.1 uncultured Oligoflexia bacterium
TATTAGGCGCATTTCTTTTAAGTTCTTTCATCATTATTTTTTATGGTTACTTTGATGATCGCTTTGAGCTAAGGCCGATCGTAAAACTTGCAGCTCAATTTTTAGCTGTTTTTACATTTTCTGCAATAAATTCTATTGTTTTAGGGGATGTTCTTTCTACTATTATGTTTGTTGGACTTATGTTCTATGGATTAGGTACCTTGAATGGAACGAATCTTTTAGATGGTTTGGATATGATGACGGTAAAGATTTCTTCTGTCGTCTTTCTTTCTTTTGCTGCTATTGGGGTGATGTACAATTCAAATACAGTTCTAAATTATTCATTGGCATTTTTCGCCGGTCTATTACCTTTTACATTTTATAATAAGTATCCTTCAAAAATGCATTTAGGTGAAATTGGTGGAACCTATATTGGAATGTGCTACATGTTTCTCTTTACGGCATGTTTTAAGGACTTACGTTATTCCATGAGTTTTGTAGACTCTTTTGTTGTAAGTATCCTACCTTTGACTATCTCGATGGGCGAGGTTGGGATTTCTTTTTTAAGAAGACTATATAATGGAAAATCTCCTTTTATTGGAGATCGCTTTCACTTGCATCATATTTTTAGAAATTACTATAAGGTATCTGTTCCTCTAACAACCTACTTATTATCTTTTACTTATGGTACAATTCTATTTTCTACACTTACGCTAATGTATTTTACGAGTATTCCAAAAACTATACTCTATGTTAGTACTTGTGTAACTATAGGTGTATTCCAGTATAGCTATGGTAAGAAATACTGGATGAAAAGAAAGGGGCAGAAGTTTAATCTAAAGAATATTATGACGTCGTTAAGAAAAGAAGAACTCGTCGTTATCGATTCATCAAAAGTGGATGCATTCGAATTTTTACGAGTTTCAGAGAGTAAGAAAGTCGCATCTCTATCGGAATATCGAAAGAGTAAAGATGATAAAGATGTTGCCTAAAAAAAAAGTTCTCGTCACAACATCTGATTATCTTCCTCAACTTGGTGGATTAACAACATATACTGTAAATTTATTAAGTTCATTAGATGAATATGAAGTTGATCTTTTTCATTGGAAAAGCATTTATGAGATAAAAAACTACTGTTTGCAAAAAGAGTATTCTTACGTTTTTAATGTTCATTTTTTAGCAGCTCACTATGGAAATTGGAATAAAGAGCTAAATGTCAATTTTATTCATGGATCTGAAATACTGTTTTATTCTCCAAGTATTATAAAAAGAGTTTACAAGAGAATGTTTAAAAAAAAATTCTTATCAAGCCTGGAACAATCTTATCGTAATATATTTATATCTAAGTTTACTAAAGAGAAGCTTGTCTCATTAGGATTTAATTGTGACTATAGTCGGGATATGATTTTACATAATTGTATCAATACTAAGGAATCAAAATACATACCATTAAAAATTGAAGATGAAATATGCTTTACGATGATTGTACGAGATGTTCCTCATAAGAATATTGATGGAGCTCTCGATATGTTAGAGAAATTAAGTGATTACTTAAAAGAAAAAAATATCGATAAAAAAATTCGCTTTGTTGTTAATGCAAAGAGAGTAACATCTACAAAAATAACGATAGATAATTTTGATTCGATAAGTGATGAAAAGAGAGAAGAGCTTTATCAAAACTCACACTTTAATATTTTATTATCCTTAGATCATTCGCATCGCGGTTTCTATGAGGGGTTTGGTTTAACATGCTTGGAGGCCGGGAAGTACGGAACTCCATCAATTGTTAGTGCCTTTGGCGGTTTACCTGAAAATGTACACAATTTTCAGAATGGAATAATCTATAGTGAAAAATTTTTGACAGAATTTATAAAAGTGATCCAAGATTATGATCAAATGAGAAAGTGGACTTATGATCATACTGTAAAAAGTCATTCGTTAAAGACTTTTAGTAAACAACTTACTGGATTGCTGGAATGAATGTATTAATATTTTTTAATACTCCTTATCTCGGAGGTGCTGAAAGAAGCATGCTATATCAAGCTAAGAATTTAGCGGGACAAATGAGATTTGTGATTCCTGTTATTGATGGTGTTGTTACGAAAGAGCTAGAAGCTGAGATTAAAAACATGTACCCTTCATCCGAAATTATTAGCCTCGACTTTCCAATTGCCCTGTATGAAGTATCAAGGCAAAATACTAAAAAAAGTATTTTGATTCTCATTATCGCTTTTTTGGAAATATTTATTTCGTTACGAAAGATAAAATTCCTTGCTAATCAAAAAATATGGATCAATGGAAACAAAATTGGCTTTCCTATTTTGTTATATCTAATTGTTTGTAATTTTAAGGGAGATCTCGTATGGCACTTTAGAGACTACATTTTTAATAGTGGAGTGTTTAGAGTCATCTGGAAGCTCCTTGGTAGTAATCTCGGAGCTAATCAAAAAATAATTATCGGTAACTCGAATTCTGTAACAGAGAATTGTAAAGAAGTTCTTAACAACTCTAATATTTTCTTTCAGACGATATATAATCCTGTTGGAAAATTAAACCGCAGAGCTAATAAACGTCAAAGTATTAAAAATATTGGACTTGTTGCAATGTTTACTCCATGGAAAGGGATACACTTTGTCATGAATTTTGAAAAAATTTATCGGCGAGAACTAATTCGTCTGGGGATAGAGTCTATTTCTATATATGGTGCAGATATTTATCAGACGAAGGGCAGTCACAATAGTTACGAGGGGCAGATTAAAAAGATTTATGAAGAGAACTCTCTGGTAAAATTTAGAGGAAGAAAAGCACCTGAAGAAATATATGAAGATATTGATCTCCTTATTCATAGTAGTTTAGAACCTGAACCTTTTGGCCGAGTTATTATTGAAGCGTTTCATAAAGAAGTTCCTGTTTTAAGTACTGGGGTAGGTGGAAGTGGAGAGTTAGTAACTGATGGTGTTTCAGGTGTGAGAATAATTCCGTATGACTATCAATTGTTATTTCAAAAAATTGATGAAATTAAAAATAATCAAGAGCTTCGTATGACAATTGTGGATGGAGGATCGAAGCGTTTATATGAAGTTACAAAACAACAAGAGCGAGCATGGGAGTTAGTCAATCAACAGTTAAAGCGAGACTTATGAATTCCTTTTAAAATGGCCATCCACTTTAAAAACTGAACTTTTCCCTTAAACTTTAGACTTATCTGATAAGAGTGAGTTTTATTCTTTCTATCAAATTGAGAATCTGTGATTTCTCCTTCTAAGTCGAAAGATTTTGTAAATAATGAGAGTTCAATTGAGACAGCGTTATTTTTCTTCATTAGTTCTGAAGTATTAAATCTAATACTTTCAAGTCCTAAGGATTCAATTGATACTTTTTTGTTATTAGCACTAATATCAATTGCATTTACGAGATGCTCGACAGAATATTCTGGAAAAATAAATTGTTTCATTTAAACTTCTCCATCTCAGATGAAATGACGTGAATATTTTTTTGTAGTGTTTTAAGTAACTGTTGATCTTTAAATGTTGTAAGAGACTTAGTTGAAAAAACAAGAAAGTCAAATGACTTAGAGTCGTTTAAGACGAGACAAAATTCATCGCTGTCAACTTTGAAAATTTCTTCAATTAAGTTCTCTTTAATGATTGCAGATTTCAGAAGTAACACTCTTAATATCGATTTTACATTGTAGACACTATAAGTATTGCCTTGTTCGTACTTCTCAAAATTTGAAAAGTTACATTTTAGGTTCAAGTACTTATCAGTTGTAGAAAAATAGCTAACACATATCGGTGCAAGACTATCTTCTAGTAAATTTATGATTTTTACTGGTAGTTTAGATTCTAGTCTTTCCATTATTTTTCTCGCCTCTTCTTTAAATAGTCTTTATAGCTCTTTAAGAGGTTCAAAGTATATTGACCAGGCTTTCCTGAGCCAATTGTTTGATTGTCGATTTTTATAATTGGAACGATCTTTCTTGTTGAAGAGGTGAGAAATGCTTCATCTGCTTCTAACAATTCTTTTTGTGATATCGGCTTTTCCTTCACTGAGAAATTTGTATTCTTTAATAGGTATAATAAAGCCTTTCTTGTGATCCCTTCAAGAATTCCAGCTTGAATAGGTGGAGTGATAAAGACTTCATTTTTAACTATCCAAATATTACTTGTCGTACCTTCTGTAATTTGATCTTCATGGTTTAACATGATGGCATCAAAGGCACCTTTTTTTACTGCTTCATTGTGGGCCATGACATTATTAAGATAATTTCCTGACTTAATTGACGGGTCAATTGAATCTGGTGCCGTTCTCTTAGTTTTTGCAATGATAACTTCAACACCTTTTTCATACCACCAATCAGGGTTCTTCTTTAGTTTCTTTGTGATGATCACTAGATTATGATTTTGTGCACTCTTTGCTGAGAGTGATATTTCACCAATACCTCTTGTAATAATTATTCTAATATAGGCGCGCTCTTCATTTAGTTTCTCAAGGGCCTTGTTAACTTCTAGACGTATATGATCCGTAGTAAATGGAATCTCCATGTCAATTTTTCTGGCAGACTCCCAAAGCCTTTCAAGGTGTTCTGTCATGAAGTGGGGTTTGCCATCTTTAGCATCAGTTACTTCGTAAATCGAATCGCCAAAAAGAAACCCTCGATCAAGAACTGAGATCTTTGCATCATTTTCTGAGAATAGTTCACCGTTGATATTGATAATCATTAAGGGAAAAGACCCTTATGAGTTTCAGGAAGCAGATTCCACGCCTCATTTAAGAAACGTACTTCTGTAACAGGCTTTCCTTCTCTTTCGATAATTCCACCATTATGAGTCCAAGACAGAATTCCTCCCTCTAGATTGATAACATTAAAGCCTTGTTCCATAAGTTCTTTGGCATACTTCGCTCCACGTTCACCAATAGTACAGTAGACGTAGATGTCTTTATCCTTTAAGTATTTCTTTTGATTTTCAAAGAATCTTTTCGGCATGGCCCTTTTGATCATACTTGTCATTTGCTCTTCAGTTGTTCGTGCATCAACAATTCGATATTCGTTACTCTTTGATTCGACAATTGGAATAAGTTCTTGTGCGCTGATGAATTTAACATCTTTGTGTTTTAATTTAACACTTTGCCCCATCGACTGAACAATATTTGCTTTGTTTTTTACACCCTCTGTACTCATGCACGATGTCGTCAATGAAAGTGATAAGATAACTGCTAAAAATACCTTCATATATATCCTGAAATGTTGTTGCTAATTATTATCTATTAAGTTGACTTAGAATGTCACTACTTTCATACTAATATTATGATTAAATTTGTTCTAGCATTTCTCTTTATTTTTTCAACATTTGCAGACCTTTCTGTCAGAATGGAAGATGAGGACGATCCAGAAATATTTTTACGTGATAGTGATGGGACTACAATAGAAATTGTTACGGAAGCTACTGGTGATGGAACATCTGAGTCATCAGCTTTTGTTGCCTATATTCCTATTGAATCTAGTGCGAATATGAATCAGGATGCACAACACTATTTTAAAGAAAGTTTTGACGTGCCTGATAAGAGTGATACAAGTGCAGGTTTAAGTTTTTCTCTTAGCGTCGATAATAATAGTGACTCAAGTCAGCAACTAATGGTGGCCATAAAAACAGACACTGATGAGTATACTTCAATTGCAGAAATAACCAGTTCTAACTTTGTTTCCTATTCACAAATCTGTTCTGCATCATCTTCCTCATTTGATTGTGATAATTTTGATGACGACGATGAACAAGCAGAGGTCCTTCTTTATATTGTCTACATCGATAGTGGAACATCGGGGGATGATACTGGTGAAGACTTTAATCCTTCTGAGAGTGGTTACGATAATGGTTTTTTCATTGAATTAAATATTAGTGCTGACGTTCAAGATTATTTAGATGGCGACACTGCTGTTAGTTCGATTTCTGCGGCAAGAGGAGATTCTAATATTGAAGTGACTCTTTCTGGAGCGGTGGCGACTTCTGATGATAATAGGGGAGTCGCTCTATTTAATGCATCAGATGAGTCATTTCGAGAAATTTTTGAGTTTTCAAGTTTAGATGATGAAACAACTGTGAAGGTTGATGATTTAACTAACGGAACAACTTATAATTTTAAGGTCGCTTGGGTTGATAAGTGGGGTTACACTTCAACATTGTCCAGTGCTACTGGTGACGTTGTTCCAGAACTGATTGATACTCTTCTAGATAAAACGAGTTGCTATCTAATAACTGCAGGCTTTGGAAAAGAGCATTATGTAATTGATTACTTTCGTAACTTTAGAGATAAGTTCTTACTGCAAACAAAGCTAGGCACAATGTTTGTTAATTTCTATTATGCGACAGCTCCTGAATATGCAAAAAAACTTTATAAGATACCAATACTACGTAAGATTGTAGTTGGCATGTCATTTATTCTTTATTGGCTGATGAATTATTGGCTATACTTTACAATAATTCTCCTTTTAACTTTTAGCTTGATAACTCTACTATGGAAGAAAGACTTAATAAGAAAATCTTGGTCATAGATGATGAGCCAGATATTACTGAATTAATGGAAGAAGAGCTTGTCTATTATGGCTTTGATGTCATGACAGCTGCTTCGGGTAATGCAGCGCTTAGGATTCTTGATGACGAATCTAATGAATTTGATGCGATTATCTCGGACTTTAAAATGCCTGATGGTAACGGCAAGGTCGTACTGGACTATGTTAATACTTTGGAACTTAGGCCTTTGTTTTACTTTGTTTCTGGTCAAGCTGATATGAGTTCAAAAGAGGCTTTAAGTAAAGGTGTCACGAAGTTCTTTTATAAACCATTTGATATTGATGAGCTAATCGATGCAATTAAAGTCGATTTAGTAGTATAGTTCAAATTTTATTTTGATTTAGAAATTACCAGTTGCGCCTGAGGGATACTGGTAAGCTTTGATAGCCTATCTCTACGTTTAAAGATGAGTTCGTGACCCTTGTGCTTCCTTTTGTTTGTAGCGTAATTAAAATAAGCCCTAAGAGCAAAATTATACTTTTCATAATAACTCCAAAAATCTTAAAAGCTTCTAGCATGGGTTTTATATCCGTCTTTATGTAATAGTTATGTTTAAGTAAAGATTTCAAGTATGTCTAAGTTTCTGTAATCACATTCTCTTTTACTATGATATTAATATTTTTTAAAATAAGTTTGACAAAAATTAGAAAAATTAATAAATTTGGGCTATGAAATTAATAAATAGAAATGGGCTTGAATGTCCTTGTTGCCAAAATACTACAAATAAAATTCATTCAATTGAATGTGTTCAATGTGGAACAGAGGTTCACGGCAATTTTGAAGAGAATGAATTTACTTCATTAGGTGAGGAAGATCTCCATTTCTTGCGAGTCTTTATCAACTGTGAGGGAAAGCTTAAGAATATGGAAAAAGCACTTGGTATTAGCTATCCAAGTGTGAAGAACAAGCTTTCAAAATTAAAAGAGATCTTATCAATAAAGGCGAAGAGAATAGAATTATCAACGCCGAAAGAGGTGTTAGAGGCCATGGATCGCGGAGAGATTAAATATGATGATGGTGTTGAGTTACTAAAAGCTATGCAGAAAAGTTAGGAGTTATGTTGTGAAAGAAGAAATTAAGAAAATTATGGAAATGAATAAAGCAGGAAAGATCTCTGATGATCAGATGGTCGAGTTATTAGAGGCCTTAAAAGGTGAGGATAAGAGTTCTCAAGAAGAAAAGAAGAATGTTGATGTGGATATTGATCTCGACTTTTCTAATAACGGTAAGGGATTTGATATAGGTTCTATCGTTTCTAATATTGTGAATGGTCTAGGAATAAATTCTGATGGCTCTAATTCTCAAACAATGTCGAAAGTAGAAATTGAAGTAAATAGAAATATTTCTGAAAACGATATTAACCTTAGTAAAGTTGCTAATATTATCGTTGATGAAACTTCCCATTTTACGGATAATTCAATCAATGCGAGTAACGTTTCTAGTTTTGATTTAATTGAGAATTCGAACGCTACTAATAATGGAATTAATGCAACAAATATAAAAAGTATAAATCTTGTTGAATCAACATTGAGTGATACTCAGTTTAATGCGACTAAAGTAAAGAATTTAAATCTATCGAGCTCTAGTTTTATTGATGTCCAGTTTAATGCAGTAAAGGTAGATAATTGTCACTTCGAAAATTGTAAATTGAATGGACTACAGTTTAATAAATTGAAGTTAAGTAATTCAACATTTAGAAACCTTGATCTTTCCAATGTCGAAGTTAATCTTACAAAAATTGAAGGAAGAGAGATCAATTCAAATGAAGAATTTCTAAGTCTCATTAATAGTAGCGCAGTTTAAGCCTTAGCTTGCTAGAGTTTTAAATATCTAGTTGCTATCTAATTATTAGAAAAAGTAGTTATGTTAATGAAATTATTGATCTCTTGTCATTGTAAGAAGTAAAGACAGTATTTGGAAATGTTTGTTTCGTCATGTATTAATCTCCTCATATTTAAATAAAAATTCTCCGGGGGGAAATATATGAAAAATTTAATCACGCTCTTATTTGTTACTTTATCACTGTCAATTAGTGCTGCTGATCTATCTTTTATCAGTGATGATAAGTTTGCGAGTACAAAACTAAAGTCAATTGCGAAAGCATCTCTTTTGTTAGATGAATCACTTGAGGATGGTGTTGTTTTATATAAGTATGGTTATAAAATAAATAGTGTTAAGCCGAATGAGTCTGTTGTTAATACAATTAAGCAAATGCTTTACTCAACTGGTGGAAGTTATGGACCAACTGATGTTAGTGTTTCACTTGTCTCAAAGTATAATCTTAATAATGAATTTGTAAAAATGGAAGAATCAATTGAAAGCACTATTGTAGATTATGATTATGGTCCAGAACATTCAGCTGATATTAGAAAGGGATTCAAAAAGCTTAAATCTGTGGTTTATAAGAATTCTAAGAACCTAAAGTTCTACACAACTGATCATAGTGGATATTTCTATTTTGCTGGTGGACTAGCTATCTATAATAAGAATACGAAAGAGGTTCTTTTTATTGAAATCGCTTACGAAGAATAAAATAAATATAAATATAAATATAAATATAAATGTTAAA
>CAWUIU010000115.1:0-9113 GCA_963922285.1 uncultured Oligoflexia bacterium
GAAGTTAGGTCATCGCTCTTATGAGTTACTCTACCGAAAACTTGAAGCTAGCTATGAACTTTTTAAGGTCTACTATGAAAAAGAAAATCGTCAGTATTTAAGTCGGGGAGAATATAGCAGAAGACAGAAAGATGATTTTTTTAAAAAGTCGATAGCTAAATCAAGCGACATCATTTCAATTGGCCAAAAAGCGATTGAGCTATTTGAAGGTAGGGAAGATATATATCGCATATATTTTATTATGGGCCAAGCTGCGAATGAAGTCTCTAACTTTGCCGAAGCAAAAAAATATTTAGAAAAAGGTCTTGTTACAGTAAAGAATACAGTCAAAGAGAGACAAGAAAACATGATTACACTTGCTGAAATTCTTTTTAATGAAAAAAAGTTCTCAAGAGCAGCAAGATACTATGAAGAACTGATAAATCTTACGGATCATTTTGCGATTCAAAAAATTAAATATAACTATGCTTTTTGTTTGTATAATCTAGGTAAATATCAAAAGGCTCTTGACCTAATAAAGGATGTGGCAACAGCTGAAACTGGTGAGCAGTATAGTATTAGTGAAGAGGCGCTCAGACAGAGTTATGTCTTCTTTGAGGGGGCGAAGTCTTTAACGGAAGGAATTCAGTTCTTAAAAGAAAGAAATGCTGAATTATTATGGATTTATGCAAAGTATCTCTTAACGAAAGGTTATATCGTTGAAGGAATAAGTGCTTTTAATTCTCTGATAAAAAGTGACAGTATAGAAAAAAGTAAAAAGTCTACTTATAAACTGAGCTTTGTGAAAATTGTACTAGATAACAATAACTATAAAGCTTTTAAAGAGGTGATTAAGCTATTCTCAGGTGACTTGAGAAGTAACGAAGTTGATGAGGGGAATAAGGATGAAATTCGACTTTTCTTTAAAAATACACTTTCAGACTTACAAAAAAGATATAAAACTAAAAATGGGATTAAAAGAGAAAGCATCTATCAAGAAATTATTAGTCTAAATAATTTCTTGCTTAGGTTTTTAATTGCAGAAGATGAAAAGTTTAGAGGTGAATACTATTTCTTACAGGGAGATTTCTTCTTTGAACTTGAAATGTGGAAAGAAGCTTTTTTAAGTTATAAAAAATCTTTTGAGCATAGAGCAAACGCACCAGAATCATTGCAGTCAGGAAAAAAACAAATCGACTCACAAGTGTTAATCTTTATTGAAAGAAAGATTATTCCTCAGCCGAGTGAGGCTGTTAAGCTCTACAGTAAGAGGATAGAGCTTAATCCATTAAGCAAAGAAAATATTTTTCTATTAAACGAACTTTACAGAATATGGTTTAACAAGAAAGATTATGATAAAGCAACAAAAGTTCTAATATCCTTAAAAAAGGGCTATGACCTACCTTCGTCAGATGTTATCACGAGATTTGTTAGAATATTAAATGTCTATATTCAGGCAAGAGATGATGATCGAATTAATGAACATATTGCGCTTGGTAGGACTCATGGAATTTATTTAAATAAAGGCATTAAGAATGATGTTACAAAAATTATTGCTGATATAAAGTTTGATAGAGCGGTTAATTTTATGAATAGTGGAAAATTAAGGGAGGCTCTTAAAACATTTAAACTTTTAGCTAATGCTAACTTATATACGAAAGAATTTGTCCAGAAATCTATGTATAACGTGGGTTTAAGTTACTTTAAATTAAATGAATATGATAATAGTTACGCTACTCTAATGAATTGGAATAGTGGAGAACTAAAAAAGAATTACACCATTATAAATGCAATTATACAAAAATATGAAGATAGTTTGGAATTTGAAAAAGAGAGAGCTATTTTAAATCGCTTCATTATAGATACCTGTACGGACAAATCGTTTTCAAAAGTTGTTTATGCTGATAAATATCTAAGAAAGAGTCTCTTTGAGAGAAGTTATCATCAGTATATAGGTGAATTAAAAAAGATTGAAAAGTGTTTACACAGGGAAGATCTTGATCGATTCAAAAAGCTCTATATTACAAATATAACTTACGAGAGCCTCGTGGTTTTGGCTGAAAATATTTCATATTTCTGGGAATCAAGAGAACTAAGAGACGAGCTTAAAATTATTGCTAAACGCTATTATCTTGCGAATTGGGATTACTACGATATGATAAGCATTAAGAAGATAGTTGCTTTTATTGTTGAGAGAACACGTGATCAAGAATTAATCAAACTTGTTGAATCTCAGAGTATAGGAGCTGAGTTAAAGAAGAGAATAGCTGATTTAAAAATAGAAAAAGTCTCTTATCCAGAAGACAAATTTCAAACTATAATTTCAAGTAATTTACAAAAAATTAGTCAGATTAATTTTCTGAGCAATAGTTATATTCGATATCGAAATCCATATATGTATCGAGATATTTTGAAGCTTGAAAAATTAAAAATCAGTAATTTTATTAAAGATTTGTCTCTCTTTGTACCTCCTGTTAAGGATGTTGAGTATCGAAAAGCTTTTAAGGCTAACATTGAAGAATTACTTAACCCATTAAGAGAAAAAAGTTCTGATATTTCAAAAACATATCGTTTATCTTATAAGAGAAATAATTATTTAAGCTTTAGAAATATGATCTTTCGCAATAAGGATAAGCTTCCTCCATTACTATTTTTTGAGGGGGGAAAATGATAAGACTGTTTACTTTTCTTATTGTTGTATCTTGTTCAAGGACTCTGGTTCAAAATGTTGATCCTGGCTCTTTGGATCGAATATGTAAATCAATTGATCCACAATTAAATAAAGACTTAATCAATGTTTTAAAGGAAAAGAAATATCAACATAAAAAATGGTATTTAGTAGGACGATGTTATCAGCAGATAAGAAATGATCACAAAACATCCTATTACTTTGATAAACAAGATTTTTCAAAGTTGGAGACATCTGAGCAGGGTAAGGTTGTTTATTATAGAGCTTTAAAAAGTTTGGAGAATTTTGCTCTTCTAGAGTATGAGCGTCTTAGAAGAGGTTTCAAAAAATACACATCTGAAGATTTTTCCTTGCTCGAGCTCCATTATTACTTAATGTTTTCAAAACTTGTTGATGCAAGAGCGATTATTAGAGATATGAAAAAGAGAGACGTTTACTTTGCTCGAAGATCATTTTATGAGGCTTGGTTTTTGGCTCAGGTTGGGAAATATGGAAAATCAGCATTATTACTTGATGAAGTTTACGATGAAGATAATAAGAGCCATGCCCTATTAAAGAGCTTCCTTGATAATGTGTTGAAAAGTAAAAAAAATGTTAATGTTCAGGATTTAAGTAAAAAGATTTCTTTTAAGGATTTTGAGTTGAATTATTTTGAGAGTCTAAAATAATGGATGATGATTTATACATTTCATTAGTATCTGAAGAGGGGAGAAAGGCTTTTCCAATTCCTGCTAGCGATTCTTACATAGGACGTTCTGAAAGTTGTAACATTCAACTAAATGATGCCTATATTTCATCGATTCATGCAAAAATTTCGAGAATTGAAAATGACGTTCGAATAGAAGACCTTGGTTCAGTAAATGGGGTCTACGTTGATGGTGAGCGTATTAAAGATCATACTCTTTCAAATGAGAGTATTATACAGCTGGGCTCTGAGAAGTTTAAATTAGAGTATAAAAATATAAATGCAAAGATTACTGACCCTGATAAAAGTACTGTATTTAAAATTCCTGGGAAGGATCAAGTTACGACAATAGCAGAAGATCTTGTGAGTATCAATGCTCATGAACTAGAAAAGTATGATCAAAGAGCATTTGTAAAGCTTGATCAAGTTAAGTTTCAAAGTGCTGAGAATCAAGACGTCTATTTATTCGAAGATAAAAATCTCATACGACCTATCTTAAAAAAAGCAGAGATTCCAAAGTCTCTAGAGGTTGTTAAGATGTTTAGAGATACAATTATATCAATAGATTACTATCCTCTTAAAGGGAGACGGATTTATATCTCTGGACGATCTAGTTATAAAGACTCATTATTCATTGATACTTTAGAGTCCGATGACTATAAAGGTATTTTAGAATATCAAAAAAATAGGAAGGTAAAGTTCTTTCCTGTCGTGGGTCATGATAATTTTGTTGTTAGAAAAGGTGAAACAACACAGCTTTATAAAAAGTCACTACTAAACTTTGATGATCTAATTAAGGTTAAGAAAGACTATTTTTCGATAAGTTTAAAAATGGTTGATACACCACCAGAGATTCTAGGAGTGCCATTTACCGGCTATGATCAAAGATTTAAGGTCTTAGTTATTTTAGCTTTATTAATAAGTATAAGTGTATTTTCTGTTGCTCAACTTTTTCCAGTGGAAAAGAAAAAAAATGAACCAGAGAAAAAGGAAAAGGTAACGAAAGTTATTTATAGACCCCAGCCTAAGCCAAAAGAACCTGAAAAAGTAATCAAGGTAAAGAAGGAGCTTGAATCAAGTTCTAGGTCAGTTGAAACAAAAGAGCCGATGAAAAAGGTTGTAAAAAAAATTACAAAAAAAGTAGAAGTTATTAGTGAAAAATCAAAGACAATCAAGAAGAAGAGAGTTGGAACAAATAAGACTAATGAAGTAGTAAAGTCTAGTCAAAAAAATATCAAGAAAGTGGCAAGGTTTAAAAAGTTTAATTTTTCAAAAGATTTAAAGTCATTGAGGTTAACAAAGAAAAAATCTGTAAACTTTGGATCACGGACTGCAGAAGTAATTAGTGTTAAACGTCAAGAGGCGATGGACCTAAATGTTGGAAAAATTGAAGCGGCACAATCTGATGGTGTAAAAGCTAAAGTTGAATTAGGGTCACTTGGTTCTGTCGTTAGTTCTAGAGGAAGGGGAACATTTGGTGTTAACAAGAAGACTAATTTTTCTCGCAGCTATGGTAAAACAATTTTACTTGGATCAATTGATCCTGAAATTATCAGAGAACTTTTAAGACGTAATCTTCCACAGTTTCGCTATTGCTATGATGAAGAGCTTCGTCGTAAGAAGAAAAAAGTTAAAGGTAAAATGAAACTAGATTTTGTCATTGGGCCAAATGGTCGAGTATCAAGATCAACTATTGGTCTAGACTCATTTAGAATGAGTGTTGATGGCACTAAGTGTATGAAAAGAGTGTTAAGGGGGATTGCTTTTCCAAGACCAAAAGGTGGAGGAATCGTTGAGGTAACACAACCTATCTTTTTGGAGCCGGAATTTTAATCCAGTTTATTAAGTTTTGTCTGAATTTCTAAGACTCGTATTGGCTAATTCCGATTAGTTAAATGTGAAGAGCTTAGTCTTTATTATATTTTTATTGTTTCTACTTAACTCATGTTCGAGTAAAGTCAAAGGCCGTTTAGAAACAAAAATTGCAAAAAAAAACTTTCTTAGTGCAAGCGATTTGAATTACTTAAATAAGAATTATGATTGGGAAGTTCAATATAGTAATAGGGCTAAGGCCTATGCTCAAAACCTTTCATCCAATCAAGCAAAAGAGCAGGCTATCGACAATATTTCCAATGCTGAAATTAAATCGCTTTTGAATGAAGCTTTTTTAAGTAGCGTTGAAGGTAAGGAATTATCAAAAGAAGAAATTGCTAGTCGAGCTGCCTTAACTGAAAAGCTTTACAAGTTCTTGATAAAGAATGAAATTTCTACAGAGAAGGAGCTCGCAGATATCACGTCTGTTTTCATTATCGAACAAGGCTTAGATGATAAGAGTGAAAACCAAAAAGTAGTTGTCAGACAAATTAGAAAAATTGCAGAGTTTTTGAAGTACTCTAATAATTACCGGCCAGATAAAGAAATGTTGGCAATGTCAGATAAGAAATCGAAAGAAAAACAAAATGAGACGCGAGGTCCAGCTAGTGAGAGTTATGGAGATTATCAGGATGTTATTCTTGATGATCGTATAAATGAAGAAATTATTAGATTTGAAGACTTAAATGAGATTGATTACGTGAAAATTCTCATTGCCCCATCAGAGTATGAAAATCAGATTAGAAGAGTCTTAGTTCAGTCTGAGGATGTAACAAAACAATTGACTGTAAAAGATATCGAAGTCCTATCCAATTATTATCTGAAGTACGTTAATGAAGTGAGTTACATAAACCGTGCTAGATTGAGCGAAATTAAGAACAAAGTATTACAAGTTTTAAGAATAAGTAATATAATTTCTCGAGATAAAATACCTGATGTAAAAAAGCTATTAGAAAATATTCACGAGGGTAACCGTAAGCTGTTAGCAGCGAGAATCGAGAAAAAAATTATTAGTTATAAGTTAAAATCTAAAAAGTATGCAAAGTTAAATAGTGAAGAAATTAAGTATCATCTTCAAGGAGCCTTTGAAATTAAAGAGTTTCAAGACGTTGAGGTCGCTAAAAAGGTCGCAAAGAAGGTACATAAAATATTGACTAAGTTCACATTGTTTAATGATGGATTAACTAAAAAACAATTTAAGCATGTCTTTCAAAAGATTAAGGAAAAGTTTAATGGGGATAGCTCTATCGAGGCTGTGACTTATTTTCAAAGCTACTTAGATCATTACATTAAGCGATCAAAGAAATTTTCAAATTTTAGAAAAATAGCTACTCGATTTGATGATAGTGACAGTGCGTTTGTCATAGATGAACTTCCCATAGAGCTTAAGGGTTTAGTTGACCAAGAAAATGTATATCTGCTTTCTTTATCTTTGAATGAGAAAAAAGGTCTCGAAGATGAAGTCAATCAAAATTCTTATAAAGATCAACTTATCGAGTTGGTTGAAAATAGTAGAAGGCAGCCAGCTTCTGTTAAAAAAGACACAATTTTTAAAATCCATGGCATAGGACCTGAGGGATTACTTATTAGCGGTCAAAAACTGGCATTTATCTTAGCTTCAAGAGTTGCCACTCCCGAAACTCTACGTGCGCTCAAGACTCTAGGTGTCGACATTAATGCAACAGATGAAAGAGGATATAATGCACTTATGGTGGCAATAGAAAACAAGCGATTAGAAAATATACTAGTGCTTAGAGATTTAGGTGCTGACATCCAGGCTAAAACTAAGGATGGAAAGAACATCATCGATGTCGCGGTTCAAACAAATGACTCTAAGGTGATAGATCTCGTTCGAGATGAATTACTTTAGGGAAATATTCCCATATTTATCAATTTTTGAAAAAATGATTTTTGTACTTTTGTTTGAAGATGAAATTTTTATTTCTTCAATATTCTTCTTTAGTGATATTAGAGAAATTATTTGATAGTCAATCTTTATGTCCCACCAGTATACGCATGCTAGTACAAGCTTGTCGTCTGCTATTCTTTTATAGTGGTTTTTACATTGTTCTAAACACTGAGACTTAGATTTTGTTTGTGTGTCAATGATGTATTTAGATGATCTCTTTGTGTAGTAGGCATGACAATTATTCATCTCTTTTGTCTGAAAAGTATTGTTGCCAAATGTATAATGGATAACCTTATCTCTATTTAAGTCTGCACTGAATGTTCCATTAGAGATTTGAGAAAGTTTGTCAGATCTAATTAGCTTTATCCTCTCATTTAGACAATCTTTGAGCTCTCTTAACATAAGTGAATAGATAGGCTTACCTTGATATTTAGCGATACATGGAACAGGCTTGTTCTTATTACAATTGTCTGAAGAGATATCACAGCTTTTTAGAGATGAGTTTATTTATATTCTCTATTTGAGATTTATCTGCATTGCGTTTTATGGCATTAGTGAGAAGTGTTTTGAATTTATCAATTTCTTTGTCAATCTTACTTCGTTCGATATCAATTGCTATCTTAGATCGAGGAGTAATTAGATTTAAGTTAAATGAGGGTGAAAATGTGTCCTTTCCTACTCTGATTGTAGTTAATGCGAATGACTGTAGTAATAATAAAAATATCAATAGACATTTAAGAGTTACTTTTATTTTGTTTGTCTACAACATTGTTAAAGCTATCTTGAATTTCTATAAAATAGTCATTCTCACGAAATTTAATTGGTTTTAATTTTCCACCTTCATTTGCAATTTCGTTTAAATGTAGATTCATGCGATACATTGGACCAGCTACTTTGTGTGACATTTTAAGAGCAGCATAGAGAAAGATTGCAAGAACAATTATATAAGTTATCAAGAAGAATATAAAAATTTCAAGTCTTTGCTTTAGGATAAAGTCAAAGAAGACGTGATCGGTAGGCAATCCCGCTTTCTCACCGAGAGTAAGAAACTTACTAAAGAAGAACTCGATCGAAATTGCATAAATTAAGCTCATTACTGATATTAAAATTCCGTTGATCGTAATGAATTTCATTTGAAATTCTTTGTTGATAAGAATTTGTTTTACCTGACGATTGTTACTTGCCATAAAAATCCCTCTTATCAATAGGATATAAGACGATGTTGGAATTTAATTTAGGGAAAATTGTACCTGATTAAGCTGCTTTTTTCTTCTTTGGTCTTGAGCTCTCTTCAGGTTTTGTGAAGTCACTGCTAATTTTTTTGGGCTTAATTTTTTGTATTGGTAGTTCTGCGTGAGGTTTTTCAGTATCAAAGTCCTCGGGTAACTCTATTCCATTTCTGCCGTTCAGTACAACTTTAGAGACTTTTTCGACAAAGAATTGGAAAACTTCTGGATCAAGCTTTTTACCTACTGTTCTTTCCATAACTTTTAAAGCATCTTCAATAGGAAGAACATCAGAATAGGATCTTTTTGTCGTTATAGCATCAAAGAAGTCTGCGATAGCACAAACTCTAGATACCAAATGAATTGACTCACCTTTTATTTTTCGTGGATAACCTGTTCCATCATAGTTTTCATGATGTTCGATAATAACTCTTTTAATCACCTCTTTGTTGGCTCCTGGTAATTCAACATCTGTTTCGTCAAAAAGGTCTCCTCCAAGTAATGGATGAGTTTTAATAATTGCAAACTCTTGATCAGTAAGCTTATCTGTCTTATTCAGAATATGAGTTGGAACTTTTGTTTTTCCAAGGTCATGTAAAAGGCCGCCGAGTCCGGCACTTGTTAGCTCGTCTTCTTTAGCATTTGGCTTCAAGTGCTTCAAGATAAGAACAGTGTACATACTCACATTTATTGAGTGATCGTAAGTATAAAAATCATGGAATGATAGATCTGCAATTAATGACTTGAGATTAT
>CAWUIU010000116.1:0-9008 GCA_963922285.1 uncultured Oligoflexia bacterium
ATGTATTCATAAAAGTACAAAAATCCCTATTTTAACATTTTCTGATCTTGAAGTGTTTTTTAGTGAATAAGTATTCTCCTTAAGATAGTTTCATGCCAAATTATGAAAAATGAAATTCCTTACACTTCCTCCATTAATTTTTCTTGTTAGCTGCTTTGAAAGTACAGAAAAAAAATCTTTTATTTAATGATAATCGCATTCAACAGAGCGATGATATAGCAGCGAATGACAGTCACAATAAAGAATCTGATGAGACAGAGCTTCTTAAAAGAAAACTTTAACTTTCTATAGAAAAAGAAGGAACCTTCAAAGAAATTGAAGTATCTGTACTTGAGTTATTTCCAAGAGTGAATGAAATCTTCGAAAAAATGTGCTTTGTTTGCCATAATTAAAGTAAAAAAATTCCTCTATACGGACGTGTCCTTACAAACATCACCCCTGTGAAGCAACATCAAAGAGAGGGGCTTGTTGCTCTTGATTTTATGAGACAATATTCACTACAAGCAAAAGGGGATCCAACTCAAAATTCGCTACTCAAATCAATCAAAACGACAGTTGTCGATCGCATGAATTCGACAAGGTCGTTTATACTTGTCTATCCATGAAGAAAACTTACGGACGAGGACGAAGAAAAGATCCTGAGCTAGGTAAACCCATAAATTGAAAAGATAGAAAATTTTGAGCAGAAATATTCAAATATCGATAATATTCAGCCCTGTAAAAACTAAGGCCAATCAGAGCAGAGGCATTTGATTTCGTCTCGAAGGACTCATCAATATACATACTGGCTTAGGAGAATGTTTGAAATAGCTTCTGTAAGACAAGTCGCTCACATATCCAATATTATAAAATCAACAGTGCATAATTTAGATTTTAAAAGACTCAAGAGGATGGTTCAGCATTATAAGATACCAGACGTTAAACATATTTGTGTTGATGAGGTACATGCACAAAGTAAGAAGAATTATAAGAAAGAATCTCGTAACAAGTTATTCTTTACGATAGTCACCGATGTTAAAAGTCGTCGTGTTATCTAGGTTTCAGAGTCTCGAACAGATAAGGGATTAAATGAGTTCTTTACAGTTCTTGGAGAAGGAAGGTGCAAAGATATCATGGTAGTTGCAACTGATCAGCACTAGGCGTATCGTTCAAGTGTTTAAAAGAACTGACCAAATGCAGAGGTTGTTTGGGATAAGTTTCATTTAATTCAAAACTTTGAGATGGTTCTAAATGATACAAGAGATTGACTCAATAAAAGAGCGAAAACAGTGGAAGAAAAAAGACTAACTCGACGAACAAGTGAAGAACAGAAACACATCGATGATGTAGTTAAAGATAATACTTCTTTCTTTTACCTTGAATTAATAAAAGAATGGTTTTTCCAATTTTTTTATGTGAAGGACACAAAAGAAGCAAAAAATATCTTTAAAGAGATAGGAAGATGGATATATGAAGCAGGCTTTGAGGAGCTAGATTCTTGGTGGTATCGACTTGCTAAGAACTGGTGGACACTCGAAAATTAGTTTTATTATCGGGTGAGTACGGCCTTGTCGGAAGGACAAAACAATGCCATTAAAGCTTTAAAATGACTTAACCTAAAAAGTTACAGACACGCTTTAGTGTCTAAAAACCTAACACCCCTTATAGAAATTTCTATATATCACAAATTAGTAAAATATTCGCTATAATGAACTCACCCCCCCTCCCCAAAAAATAAATGCCACAAAGGGAAACTGGCGTGGCGTTTGTTTTTATATTACAAACATTTACATCTTTTAGTCTTTAGTCTAACTCTGAAAACGTCAAACTTGACCATAAATTATTTAATATTTCCCCTTAAAATATCGATAAGTAATTAAACATTTTTCAACGAGGGAATAATGAAAGTACTAACGAGTATACTCTTAACTATTACTTTAAATACATCTTTTGCCGCAGGAGACATACAAGCTTCCCTAAAAGGTCTCGAAGCAAAATTCAAAGGGAAATTACCAAAAGTATCAACCGATGCATTAGTAACTGTCGAAGGGAAGAAAGTTCAAGCACCAAAGATGAAAGTAGGTCGCCGTACAATCAATAACAATTTCAAAGCTGTGGATGCTGTAAAGAAAGAATTTGGTGGAACAGCTACAATTTTTGTAAGACACAACGATGAATTTGTTAGAATTTCGACAAATGTTTTGAAAGATGGAAAAAGGGCCATAGGAACAAAGCTTGCAAAAAACAAAGCCTATAGCACTGTTATGAAAGGTGAAACATTTTGTGGTGAAGTCGATATTCTTGGAACACAATACGATACGTGCTACAAACCGATTAAGGGATCTCTTGATGGTCAAGATAATCAAATTGTAGGTATCTGGTATGTTGGATATAAAAAATAAATTAAATATTTCTTTCAAAAAAAGAATCTTGTTACTGAGTACGATCCCGCTGTTATTAATCAGTGGGATTGCACTTTCTATCATTCAAAAGTCGAATGGTCTTGTTAATGAGTTACGTTTTATAGTTGAGAATACAATTTCAGCAGTAACTGTTAGTAAAGATATGGTAAATGATATAAATACACTTCAAAGATCATTTAATTTGATGCTAAATGAGGAAATTTCTGAAGACCTATTTGACTCGAGCTTCGTGGCATCTGAAGATGCTATTGATCAATTAAAGACTTCTGCAAGGATCTATAAGAAAGTTGAAATGACTAGTAATGCTATAGAACTAAGAGATAGTATGTATAAGACATGGGAATCCACAGAACCTCAACTTAAGTCAATAATGGAAATGATTGATAATGAAGAAGATGAAAAGGCGAAGGTATTCTATAATAACTCCCTAAAGAAAAACTTAATCTTACTTCGCTCTACATTATCAAATATTGAGCTTAACAATGTTGACATAATTGAGCTTGAAAGAGAAAAGATTGCAAATGTCGCTTCAATCAGCAACGCTGCATCATATATAATTGCATTTGCGATGAATTTAACTGTTTTTATTTTTATGCTTTTTGTTATAAACCGCCTTGTTGCAAGACTAACAAAGACTGCAGAAGTTATAGACGAAACAATTGTATCGTCGATCAAGTCTTCAGATGAAGTAGGTCAGATTGCAAAAAATGTTAAAGAAGTTTTTTCTGAAATTAGAACTTCGATGAACTCAACAAGTTCATCTTCACATCAAATCAAACAAATGAGTGAAAATAATACATCTTCAATAAAAGAATCCCAAGAAATTTCGGAAACAAATATTAAAGGTATTAATGAATCAATGAAGGTTCTTGAGAATATGGAAAATATGTTTTCTAGCATTAGAGTTTCTAGTGAAGAGTTATCTAATGTCTTTCAAGAGAATAAAGATAATATGCAACATATTATTGGACTCATGAATGGTGTAAATGAAAAAATAAAAATGATTAATGATGTAGTATTTCAAACTAAATTGCTATCATTCAATGCATCTGTTGAGGCAGCCAGGGCCGGAGAACATGGAAAAGGATTCGCTGTGGTTGCAGAAGAAGTTGGAAACCTCGCAACAATGTCTGGTAAAGCATCCGAGGAAATCTTTAAAATTCTTGAAGATAGTAGAGGGCAAATTAACCATATTGTTGAAACATCCAACACAAAAAGTCATGAAGCGATAGAGAAGACAAATAAACATATCAAAGACTCTCTTCAACTAATTGAAGAAATTGGAAAAGAATTCAAAGATCTTCACAAAAGTATAGTTAATTCAAATCAAATTAGTGAGTCAATTTCAAAAGCATCAAGTGAACAACTAATAGGTATGAATTCACTCGATGACTCTTTTCATCGAATTAATGAGTTATCAAATAAATCAACTGAAAAAGTTGAAGAACTAATCAAGTCTTCAGATGAGATTAAAGCCGAAGCTGAGAAATCAAACAAGGCTGTTGAGACCTTGATAAAACTAGTCTCTTAACGAAATATATTAAAAGAACTTTACCTGCACTGTGTAAAATGTTAGGTATAGAAGATGAAGTTAATTCTTGCCTTTTATCTATCAACATTATCCTACTCAGCAGAAATGACCTTTTGGGCAAAGATGCCGTCCACAAGAGTTGGAACGTGTCGAACCGATGTCATTATCAGTATACCTAATGAACCTAAGGCTGTTGCACTTCTTCTCCATGGCTCAGGTGCTATGAACAAGGACGGTACATTTCCAGGTGGATACACAATTTATAAAGATATAGCAGAAGATTTATTCAAAAATGATATTGTTACAATTCGCTTTGATAAGAGAAATTCAATTGAAGAGTGTGTGAAGAACGTAAACTCACCTCGCTTTTCTTATAAACAATTTATTGAAGATGCTCAGTACATTACTGAAGAGAGCCTCAAGAAAATAAAATTCATGGGCAAAGAGTTTCCTCTTTATATTGTTGGTCATAGCCAAGGTTCAGACTTTGCTTTTACTTTGGCTAACATTCTAAATGCAAAAGGAGTCGTTTCATTAGCAGGTTTAGGGAAGTATGCCATTGATGAAACAGTCCTCAGACAATTATCCGCTCAACTAAAAGCACCTGGGCTAACAGAAGCTCAACGAAAACAAATCCAATCTCTTATTACCAAAGGTAGTGCCTATTTTAAAAAGGTTCGTAGTGGAAAAGCTAAGCCAAATGAGAAATTCTTTGGCGCCTACGCAAGTTTTTGGGGCGAATACATTTCATATACAGCAAATTCTGCACAGAATGCTTCAAAATTAACAATTCCAACTCTCGTTATTCGCGGATCTCTAGATAATAATATTACAAAAGACGATTATGACGCTCTTGTAGTGGCCACAGAAAAAGTAAAAGGTTCTAGTGCAAAACACTTTGAAGGTATCACGCATATCTTAACAGAGGGCACAAACAAGAAAGTCTCAAAGAAAGTGACCAACTTTATGAGTCAATGGATAAACAATGGAAGTAGATAAGTACTTAGAAGCATTTCCCTACTCAATGTATACCTTTACCAAAGACGAAAGAATTATCTTTTTAAAAGAAGAGGGCCCATCACGTTTTCTTCATATGTGTCACATTGAAGGTTCTCTCGATCGTGCACAGAAGATCTGTTCAATCGATTTTGCAAAACAGACATATTGGAGTATAAGATTTAACGAAAAAGATAATAAGCTCTACTTTATGTCTGATACTGACAATAAGGAAGACTTTAATATTTTCTCTCTTCAAACTGACTCTGGGGAAGTAACTCAAATTACATTTAATCGATATACGCAAACAAAAGGCTTTGTTGGAGACTTTAAATATCTCGTTCACTCAAACCAACGAGAACATAACATTTCTGGATATGATGGTGATTTGTACTTATTAAATCTTGAAACATTAGAGAATAAATTTATTTTTTCAACTACTCCAGAAGATCAACATAAGTTCACGTGGGCAGATGCTCATCTATCAAAAGATGAAGAATACTTATATTTAAGAACTGATAAAAATAGTAAGAGAGAAAAGGCGAACATTGCTAGAATTAACATTGAAGAAAAATCAATGAAAATTCTTCTTCCTGAAGAACATGAAGATGAGCAGTTATGGATGATTTTAGATGATCAAATCGAAGATAGTCTCACTTACAATAGCTCGAGAGACGGCTTTAACAATCTCTATCGTCTCGATCTTGAAACAAATGAGATAAATCAACTAACTCATTTTACTGAAAATACAGATGGTATGATGTGCTTTCACAATTTTGATAGTAAGAGAGAGGTCATTTTCTTATTCAAAAAGCGTGAATCCAATCAAACTCTTTTACAAATGTATCAACTTGGAAAAAACGAATCAGTTTTAGTTAATGAAAGAATTCTTGCTGGTAATTACTACCTTTACGAAACAGTAAGAGACAATATCATTTTAGGTAATGATGAAATTAACAAGCCTTCAAATTTTATTGAATTTTCTCATGACCTAAAAGAAACAGGTCGAGTGGTCAATACATTTAAAGGTAGCTTAGATGATCTTTCACAGTGTACATATGAATTTCTAAATTACAAAAGTTTTGATGGAAAAGATGTTAACGCCTATCTCTCTTTACCTAAGGGAGAAATTAAAGGTGTTATGATTACTGCATTTTATGGTGGTGGTAATTACTACAACATTAATTCAAACCTACTAGCTGAAAATGGAATTGCTCACCTCTCCCCTGCCGTAAGAGGAAGTAACCTCTTTGGTAAATCTTGGCGTGCAGAAATCTTTGGTGACCTAGGTGGAAATGAAATTCTCGATGTTATTTGGGGCGCTAGGTTTATCGCTAAAAAACTTAATCTGTCAGAAGAAAAAATTGGAGTATGGGGTGGCTCTCATGGTGGATATGCAACACTACGAACTCTAACAATTCCTAATCCATTTAATGGATTTAATACTAAATTTAATTTTGGTGCAGCAATCTGTGCAGCGGGCTTTGCCGATCTTGTCGACTTCTATAAAACAAGTAATATCCCTGATTGGCTGGTACAAATGCTTGGGGAGTTTAACGAAGAGAAGTACTTAGAACGCTCTCCTATCACTCACTTTGATAATTTAAAAACACCTCTTCTTGTTGTTCATGGTGAAAACGATAGTCGAGTTAATAAAAGTTCAATGGATGGATTCATCCAAAGGCTTGAGAATTCTGATAAAACTCATAAGATCCATATTTTAAAAGGCCAAGGCCATGGA
Source organism: uncultured Oligoflexia bacterium (assembly GCA_963922285.1). Taxonomy (GTDB): domain Bacteria; phylum Bdellovibrionota; class Bacteriovoracia; order Bacteriovoracales; family Bacteriovoracaceae; genus Halobacteriovorax_A. The sequence goes on from CAWUIU010000116.1 coordinate 6,671, forward strand.
ACGACAGATAAAGAAATGCGAGCGAAAGAGTTTAAAACAAAATTAGACTTTCTAAACGAACATCTCTTTAAATGAAAATATTTGTTACCATAGTTTTATTCGTCTCATCCTCTTTCGCTGATAACTATGGCAAGAGATTAAGACCTCTCTATGAATTTGGAGCAGGAATTACTCATGCAAGATTTCCAAGCTATCCAGGAGCGTCAAGTACAAAGAGTATAACTCTTCCTTTTCCAACAGCTCTTTACCGTGGAGATGTTCTAAGGTTAAAAAGAGAAGAAGGTGCCAGAGAAATTTTTTATCGAGGTGAACGAATTGAACTCGATATTAGCTTTGATGGAACTCTTCCAAGTGATGGTGAAGACACACAAATTAGAGAGGGAATGAATAAACTTGATGCTCTTATCGAAGTTGGTCCTCGTTTTCTCTATAATATTTTAAAAGTTAGTCCTACAAATCCATGGGATCTCGACTTTCACTTAGCTGGTCGAGTTGCTGTTTCCAGTGGATTCCTTGAAAATGTTTTCTTAAGAGGCTTAGTGATCAATCCATTTCTGACTGTTCGAAGAGTTAGTCTCTTCACTGATGATGATCTCTTTGGAGCCTTTGCAGGAGTTAAATTTGCTTCAAAAGATTGGCATTCATACTACTATGAAGTTAAAGAAAAATTTGTCACGAGTACGAGACCATTCTATGAAGCAAAATCTGGTTTATCAGAATACAGTTTCGCTGCTTTTTACAACTACCCTATTAAAAACGATGTCTATATATTTGCGGGACTTGTCCACAGCATCTACTCTGATTCAGCCAATCGAGGAAGCCCCTTGCTAACTGAGGATGAAAATACATCGGTAGTCTTTGGTGCTTATTGGAATTTCTATAAATCAGAAAAGATGGTTCTTGATTAGTTAACATTACGTAAAGTTAAGCCGCTCTGCACACTTACCAAATCAAGTTTTTTCAATACCTTAAGTAACTCATTTTTTTTCCAAAATGTCGTTGACCTTGACGTGACGTCAGGCCTTATGATGAAATTGTGGACATAAGACCAGGGATTTAATTTCAATGTACTCAATTAGTGAAGTTTCAAAATTAACTGATTTAACAGCAAGATCACTTCGACACTATGAAGAAAAAGGACTTCTTAAAGTGAGTTACCGTGGAGCAAATGGTTATCGCTACTACGATGAACAAACTCTACAAAGAATCAAAGAAATCAAAAATCTAAAGGAGATGAATTTCTCATTAGATGAAATTAAGGATTTTCTAAGATTGAAAGAAGAGAATCTTGAGGAGTCACTTAAGTTTCGCTTAGGAAAGAAGTTATCAAGTCTTGATAAAGAAATTTTGCGACTACAAAAGAGTAAGAGTGAAATTGAATCTCAGCTTTTGGCCACCAGAGAATTTTTTGACGGAAAAGTCCTAAACAAGGGTCAAAGGAGGGTACTTATGGAGACAATTAAAAGTGAAATTCTTACAAGTTTAAAAGATCGAAAAGAAGTAACGAAGAAAGATCTCGATTATCTTAAACGTGAAGATTACCTTATCGATACAGAAGATAAGAGAGAATTTTTAAAAGCAGTTAAAGACTGCTTACAATTTGCTAAGGATGAAGATATTAAAGTTGGCCCTGCCAGAGGTGCTGCTCCAGCCTTACTTTCACTCTATGCACTCGGCTGGAATGATTTTGATCCATCAGAATATAATCTAATTCCAGAAAGATTTACTTTAACAGACTTCAACTTACATATTGATGTTGAATTTAAGAATGGAAAGAAATTCATCGACTATTGTAAGTCACGCACATGTAATCTAAAAGAAGGTCGAATAGAGGCTTTCAAGCTACCAATCTTAGATATTATTGAAAACGTTCATAATAGACTTGGTTTTGAAGTTGATTATAATGCTATTGATAATAATGATCCTGTCATTCTTGATCTTTTTCGAGAAGGAGATATTGAGAGAATATTCTCCTTTCATATTCCTGGAGACACTCTTGTTTCTAAACATTTTGACAAAACATACTATCGTGAAGATAGAGCGACGAAAATGTTAAGCGATTACCTAAAGTCGCAGCCAATTAATGACTTCCAAGATTTACTTAATATTGAAGCGATTCATAGACCAGATAACTTAGATACAAAACCATTTATGCGAGAATATATTGATCGCTATCCTCGAGCAAAGAAAGAAGGACATTACTACGAATGCCTAAGTCCAGGTCTTAATGAAATGTTAAAGCCTAACTACGGCGTTATTATCTACCAAGAAGATATTATTGAAATTATTCATGAATACACAAATTGGGATTATGAGAAGTGTAACTACTTTCGAAGAG
>CAWUIU010000117.1:0-8930 GCA_963922285.1 uncultured Oligoflexia bacterium
CATTCTGATCTCGATATTCAACAACAGAGAAATGATATGTATGAAGCTTTAGAGAATGAAGTTTCTGATCATATTGCTAGAGAGCTTAAAGTCATCTTTGATAAAGAATCAATACCGCAAAAAATATTAGATATACTTAATAAAAAAGTGAACCAGTTTAAAAAAAAGGAAGCTTAAGCTTCCTTTTATTATAGTTGAAATTCGTAGTATAAACTTGTTACTGGGTCAGGTTCAGTATATCTCTTTGTGTAGCATCCTTTGATCTTTCCTTGAGAGATAATTGGAGAACCAAGTAGTTTAAAATTATCAAAATTATATAATCTTCTATTTGGTCTTAGAGTTCTTAAACGATTAAGATTTTTAACTTTATAATTAAAAACTAAGTGTAGGTTTTGTGAGTATAGGTTTTCTCCATCTCTTTGTAGTGAAGGTTCATGAAGTGCTTCGACTCTTTGATTAATCCAAATTTGCTTTGTAGGTTTAAGTGTTTTTAAATCGACATTAAGCATTCCTTCAAATGCTCTTGTTTGATCACTAAAGTCATAGGTTACGTTATCAAACATCATGTAGATCGTTCCGTTATAGACTTCAATCCCTGTCATTCTAGAAACATGTGAAGGCTTCTTTTGAACATCGTATTTAGTATTATTAATAATACTTCCAGACTTTTTATCGATAACAACGAGATGAAGTGAGCCGTGTGCAACATAGATATTGTTGTCGACAATATGTAATTCAGAAGCTGCTTGATGTTTATTTGTTATAGAATTTTTTGTTGTTTTGATTTTCATCACAACATTTAATGTCAGAGCATCTCTTACTATAATTTGATTTGCAAAAAGAGTGTAGATATAGCCATCGTTCTCTTTTGTATCGAGAGGTAGGTATTCAGTTAGGATCCTTTCTTTTAGTGTGTCGTTTTCAACAACATCAAAAAAATAACCTTCATTACGGTCTTTTCCATAAACGAATTGCTTGTTTTGACCTTCTGTCATTTCAATCTTATTGGTAGGTGTACCTTCAGAATATGCTTTGTTACATGTTTTTTTAATATAGCTTGATGCTAATACCGGTAGGGCTACTAGAACTAGTAAGAACTTCATAAATCACTCCTTGATATAAATAAATTTTTGCAGTTTTTAAATCATTTTAAAAGACGAATTGCTATATTTCTGAGTTGAGTGGTAGGTCTTTTTCAATCACTTGTTTAAGGCTGATAAATGACTCTGTTGATCTAATTTCGTCGATTGCCTGTAGCTTATGTCTAAGGAACTCATGGAAGTGATCAATGTTCTTTACAATCACTTTTACGATGAGAGCATAATTACCAGTTGTATAATAGGCTTCCGTTATCTCTTCAATATTATTAAGTTTTTCGATGACCAGGTCTACGTCCTTTGCATTTTGTAAGTGAACTCCAAGAAAGACAGTTACCCCGTAGCCTAATTTTTGGTAATTAATATTAATAGAACTGCCAGTTATAACCTTAGCTTCTTTAAGCTTTTCAAATCTTTGGTGAATGGTTCCAGCCGAGACACTTAATTTCTTTGCAATATCAGTGAAAGCAGCTCTGGCATTACTTCTTAAATAGTTGATAATTTTAATCTCTAGTCTATCAATTTCGTAATTTTTGGACATCTTAACCACCATTTATTAATACTTTCACAATTTATTATACCATATTTTAATTATTCCATGAAAGTTTGACCAATCTATTGAGAAAAATACATAAAAAGACGATTATCTTTGATGAAGTCTTATCTGGAGGATGAGTATGTGTGGATTTTTAGTAACTGAGAGCAAGATAGATGAAACAGTGTTTCAATCTTCACTTGAAAAAATTAAATATCGTGGCCCTGATAGCACAGATGTCGATATTACAAATGCAGGCAATCAGTTTGGATTCCACCGTTTGGCCATAATGGACCTTTCTAGCAAAGGGACTCAACCATTTGTTTCTCCAGCAGATACAACTTTAGTCTGTAATGGAGAAATTTATAATCATCGAGAAATTAAAACAGACTATTTAGAGAAGTATCATTTTTCGTCATCATCAGATTGTGAAGTGATTATTCCAGTCTTTGAAGAATTGGGAATTGAAAAGCTTTGTCATGTTATAGATGGAGAATTTGCTTTTGTTATTGAAAGTAAAGGTCAGCTCTTTGCGGGAAGAGACCCAATTGGTATTAGGCCACTCTTTTTTGGTTATATAAAAGGAACCGAGAAGATAAGTTTTGCTTCAGAAGCAAAAGCTCTTTTAGATATTGTTGATGAAGTGAAAACATTCCCTCCTGGCCATTTCTATGATGGAGAGTCAATCAAGCCTTACTTTGATGTAAGAGACATTTTACATGACAAGGAAAGGCCACTCGATGAGATTTACAGTACGATTCATAATCACTTTGTAAGAGCCGTTGAAAAGAGACTAGACTCAGATGCGCCAGTTGGATTTCTCTTAAGTGGAGGGCTTGATTCATCTCTTGTTTGCGCAATAGCGGCGAAAAAGTCAGAAAAGCCTATTAAGACATTTGCTGTGGGAGTTGATACAAATCCGATTGATACGAAGTATGCCAAAATAGTTGCTGATTATCTTGGAAGTGATCATCATGAAGTTATTTTTACCAAAGAAGAAGCTTTGGAGCATTTATCAGAATTAATATATCGTTTGGAGACTTGGGATATAACGACAATAAGAGCAGCTATGGGTATGTCACTTGTCTGTAAATACATTAAAGAAAAAACTGATGTAAAAGTGGTACTAACTGGTGAAGTAAGTGATGAAATATTTGGATATAAGTATACTGATTTTGCGCCGTCGCCAGAAGAGTTTCAAAAAGAGGCTCAAAAAAGAGTTGAAGAGTTATATATGTATGATGTTCTAAGAGCTGACCGTTCGATTTCATCGCACTCACTTGAAGCAAGAGTTCCTTTTAGTGATAGAGACTTTGTTAAGGCTGTTATGAAAATTCATCCAAAACAGAAAATGAATTGGAGTGGTCAGGGAAAATACATACTTAGAAAAGCGTTTGATCACTCAGGATATTTACCTGATGAAATTTTGTTTCGTGAAAAAGCAGCTTTTTCAGATGCTGTTGGTCATGATTTAGTTGATTGGCTTAAAGCTCACGCTGAAGAGAAATATACGGATGAAGAGTTTGTGGAAAAGTCTAAGAAGTATAAGTTCGCGACACCATTTACGAAAGAGTCTTTAATGTATCGAGAGATTTTTGAGAAGCATTTTGAAGGTAAAGCCGAGCTTGTTAAAGATTTTTGGATGCCAAATAAAGAATGGGATAACTGCGATGTAAAAGATCCATCAGCTAGAGTACTTCCAAACTATGGAGCTAGTGGAGAATAAAAAAAGCCAGTCTTGATGACTGGCCTAATATATTAATCTATTGTGAAATAAATAAATGGTTTTTCAACTCTTAGCCCTTCAACTTCAAGCTTGCCTAATTCTTTAAAGATAGTCTTCCTGATATCTAAAAATGAAGCCTTTGCCTTCGTTATCTTTACAGTCACTTCTCTACTTTCAACATTATAAGATGTATCAGCTTCGAGCTTTACCCTTACACCTTTTGAGATATTACTTTTAAAGCTGCCTTTGAGCTTTCCATTTTTGACTGCAATGTTAAGGTCACTTAATGTGAACTCATCTCCAAGTGTCTCATTATCAAAAACATTATAGAATGAATTTGTCTTAGAGCTAAAGTCTCCACTTACTGCTTTTATTTCAGAGTTTTTTAAACATGCACTTAGAAGATCGTCAGCAACATCTTCATAACGCTTTTCTCTTTTACAATCGATAAAGGCGCTTTGTAAGCTTGTATTAAACTCAGTATCTCTTGCATTAACATCTTCAACAGAGAGGAAAAAGTTTTCGCTATCATTATGAAAGTTCAGCGCAGAGAGATCAATTTTTTCAGCATCAGTTACTCCAAGCATAGAGATATCTAATTCAAATTGATTTTCCTGAAATTTGAAAACAAGTAATCCATTTTCATTTCTAAGAGTCATCGAAGGATTCTTGTATTCTCCAAAACCACTAATTCCAACTTCTGTTGCACTTGCGCTCCCGCTTGGTGTTCGATAAGTTGCATTTAATGTGTCAATAAATCCATTTGGTAGTGCAGGCTCTGCTGCGAAACTTGAAAAGCTTAACAATCCAAGTGAAAGGATAAGTAATCCATTTACATTCTTCATACCGCCTCCATGGCTTAAGTCGTTTGATTTGACTTATTTATCGGATGCGGAAAATATTTCCCAAGGCAAAATTTGCCACAATTAACGATTTCCTTTAAAAATATTAGTAACTTAATCGAGGAAAAAGCATGAGTATTGATAATACCCTTTCACAAAGGTCGGGAAATAAGTGTGAACTTTGTTCAGCGGAACAAGATTTAAAGTCATTCGAAGTTGAAAATTCTAACAATGATCCTAGCTCTGACAACCATGTACTTCTTTGTTCTAAATGTCGAGATGATATAGGAATGGAAGATCTAGATGAGAATCACTGGAGATGCTTAAATGAAAGTATGTGGAGTGAATTTATACCGGTTCAAGTAATGGCCTATCGATTACTTTCGAGATTAGAAGAAAGAGACTGGGCAAGAGACTTAAGAGACCAGATGTATCTTGAAGATGAAACTATCAATTGGGCCAAAAGAGGTCTTACTTCAAACCTTATTGTTAAGGATAGTAATGGTGCAAGATTAAATGCTGGTGATAGTGTTACGCTGATCAAAGATCTCGATGTTAAAGGCGGTGGTTTTACTGCTAAGAGAGGAACGAAAGTTACTGGTATTCGCTTAACTGATGATCCTGGTTATATTGAGGGCCGTGTTAGTGGTCAGATGATTGTCTTAAAAGTTGAATTTTTAAAGAAGTCTTAAAGATAAAAAAAGGCCTCAGTGAGAGGCCTTAACTATCTCTCTATATCTTTTTGCTGTTATTTAATTGTGTAAAAAGATCCATAAGTGTGAGCATACTTTTGAACCATGATTCCATAACCAGGTTGTAATTGACCATCAATTACAGCTTGTGAACCAAAGCTTCCAGTTCCCCAAGAGTTTTTAAAGTAGTAAACACCTTTATATGTAAACTCTTTATAAGTACCATCTTGCATAAGTACGTTCGTCTTTACGACCTTATTATCATCATATCCAACAAGAAGAACTGAGTGACCTGCAGGATTCTCTTTTGATTTTTTTATATCCATTGATCCAGGCTCTGGATGTCCAACTATTCCTTGGTTCCAGTTATTCATATCTCGACCAATACCATAAGTCGTTGCTCTGCTGTGGTTCCAAGCACCATAGTAAAAAGTCTGGTCAAGAATAACTGGCTTACCTTGGCTTAAGTAAGACTTAACTTGTGAAGCGTAGCTTATATAGTAATTTGAAGCGTAGCGAATCGCTCTTGATTTAACGTACTCAGCATCTTTCTTAGCTGCGATATAATCATCAATATATGGAGCATTGATAGAGTTTAGTTGATCTTCACTTTTTCTAACTAGATTTGGATCAAAGTGCCCAAGCTCACACATCTTCTTTTCATCGCTTACAAGGTGAGAACATCTTTCGATCTCAAGAGCTGTTTCACTTTTTTCCCAGTTGTCTGAAACATATGGAAGAACACTTTCTCTTGGAATACCGTATCTTCTAACGAGATCAAGGTTCTTTGAAGTATATGACCCATCACTTGTTCTTCTTTGGGTACTAATAACGAGATATTCTAAATACTCTTCTGATAAATCAATCTCTCTATCTGCAATTCCGTTAATTACGAAGTGGCCTTCGATTAATGCTGCTGCTGAGAAGATAGAACATGTTCCTCTTGAGCCTTGGCTTTTAACTGAAGTCATTTTGTTAACTACATTCTGAGTATCACTCTTGTAGTTAAAGTTTTTCATATTTGCTTTATCAACAACTGGGTGTTTTAAATTTTTAAATGCAGGCGATAAAAAAGCACCATCAACATCTGCAAATGCACTTGTTGATAATAGAGCTGTGCATACAGCAATCTTTTTAATTAGTGACATAAGTCCTCCCTAAAATTTTTTGTCAACGTACAGTACTTGAGAAAACGAATCAAGTAATAGTGTTGATAGTTACATAGTGTTTAGTAAAAACAGACACTTGGGGATTGTATAAGCGCTTTAAGTTTTGCAGTGCTGCATTTTTTATTTGCGTTATTATGTTTTAATCTCTTATCAATCGAGTCAGGATTTGGTAAAAAAACTATGTAATTCGATTATATTTATTTGGAGAGGGAAATGGAGAACTTGAAAAGCAGCGCTTTTTCGTTGTTACAAAAAGTAGGTAAATCATTAATGATGCCTGTTTCAGTTTTACCAGCGGCAGGTTTATTAGTTGCCTTTGGAAGACTTTTACAAGACTCAGGAAATGCAGAATTATTAATTATATTAGGTAAGTTTATGTTCACAGGTGGTATTGCTATCTTTGAACAACTCCCAGTTGTTTTTGCTGTCGGTGTGGCAATTGGATTCACCGGTGGAGCTGGGGTTGCTGGTCTAGCTTCTGTTGTCGGTTATTTTACTTTAACAAATGTTTTAAAAGTAATGACTGAAGTTAGAGGTTTAGAGCTTGCGATAAATACTGGTGTTTTTGGTGGGATCATTATCGGTCTTCTAACAGCCTATCTTTATAAGAAGTTTTTTCAAACAAAATTACATCCAGTTCTAGGTTTCTTTGCAGGTAAAAGACTTGTGCCAATTGTTACTGCTGCTAGTTCAGTTTTCGCAGGTGTTGCACTTGGTTTAATTTGGCCACCAATTCAGGAAGCGATAAATAACTTTGGTACATATGTAATGGGATCAGACTTTGGTCCAGCTTTCTATGCCGCAGGTAAAAGACTTCTTATTCCTGTTGGTCTTCATCATGTTTATTATCCTCCTTTCTTGTATGAATTTGGAGAGTTTATGACTGAAGCAGGAAAGACTATTAATGGTGAGTCTGCAAGATACTTTGCTGGAGATCCTACTGCTGGTCGTTTCATGGCCGCAGAATTTCCGATCATGCTCTTTGGCTTACCAGCTGCATGTATTGCGATGTATTTAAGAGCACCAAAAGCCAAGAGAAGTGCGATAGGTGGTGTAATGCTAACAGCAGCATTAACTTCTATTATTACTGGTATTACTGAGCCAATTGAATTTGCATTTATCTTTGTTGCTCCACTACTTTATATATTTCATGTAGCAGGTGCTTTCTGTGCAGGTTTACTAACGAATGCTTTTGACATTCACCTTGGTTATACTTTTAGTGCGTCTTTAATAGACTTTGGAGTCGGTTACTTTAATCAAAAAAACAGTATGTACTTATGGTTAGTCGTTGGGCCAATAATCGGACTTTTGTATTTTGTGTCATTCTACTGGTTAATTCAATTATTTGATTTTAAAACACCTGGTAGAGAAGCAGATACAGAAGAGGCACAATCATTTACAGATACTTCAGACAAGGCCATGGCAATCTTAACGGCTCTTGGTGGAAAGGTTAATATCGCACATATCGATGCATGTATTACAAGACTAAGACTAGAAGTTAACTCTGTGGAAGCAGTCAGTCAGAATGAATTAAAATCAATTGGTGCTGCGGGAATTATGGTAACTGGTAAGAATATGCAAGTTATCTTTGGTACAGAGTCAGACTCTTTAAAAGAAGAAATTAAGTCATTAATGGCTGGAAATACAAAAGTAGAAGCTAAAACTGAGGTTCACGTACCTGCTATCGAAAAAAATACTAATGAAAAAGAAGTAACATTTAAATCACCAATGATTGGTGAGATTGTTCAAATTTCAGATGTCCCAGATGTAACATTTGCCGAAAGACTTCTTGGAGATGGCGTTGCGATTAAACCAACTGAGGGAATGCTATACGCACCTGTTGATGGAGAAGTTGCTCAGCTTTTTCATACTAACCACGCTCTGGGAATCAAAACTAAGGCTGGGTCAGAAGTTCTACTTCATGTGGGAATCGACACAGTCAAAATGAATGGGGAAGGTTTCAAAGCGTATGTTAAGGTTGGAGATAGTGTTAAAGCTGGTGACAAACTTATCGAATTTGATCTTAATCTTATAAAAGAAAAAGCTAAGAGTGAAATTACTCCTCTTGTTATTACTAATATGAATGACGTAAAAGGTGTTGAGGTTTTAGCAAGTGGAAATATTAACCAAAACACAAACATTTTGACTGTTACAATGCAGTAGTCGTGGGAGAAATATGATGGAAAGAACAGTAAAAGTACTTAATGAAGAAGGTTTACACGCAAGACCAGCTGCTATTCTTGTAAAAGAAGCAAATGCTTTTAATTCAGAAATTAATATTGTTGTAAACGGTAATCCAACTAACGCAAAGTCAATTATGGGTCTTATGGCGTTAGGGCTTACGAAAGACACTGAATTTACAATTACTGCTGAAGGTGCTGATGAAGCCCAAGCAGTAGATGCTTTAGCTAGCCTTGTTGAAAATAAATTTAACCTTCACTAAGAACTGACTATGACTTTTGAAGGTATTTCTGCTTCTCCTGGTATTGCTATCGGTAGAGCGTTTCTTTATGACAATAAGAAAAACTTTTCGATTGAAAAAGAGTCGGTTAATAGTAGTGAATTAGAACTATCGAACTTTTTTTCTGCTATTGAAGTTTCTAAAAAAGAAATAAGCGCAATTAGAGAACAGACTTTAAAGAAGCTTGGCGAAGAAAAAGCGCAAATCTTTGATGCTCATTTATTGCTATTAGAAGATCCTGAAATTGTGAATCAGGTAAAACTAATGGTTGAGTCTGAAAAAGTGAATGCTGCTTGGTCCTTAGAGCAAGTTACAAATAACTTCATTGCAATTTTTGAAGCAATGGATGATGAGTACATGAAAGAGAGAGCGGCAGATATAAAAGATGTTTTTTCTCGTGTTAAAAGA
>CAWUIU010000118.1:0-8922 GCA_963922285.1 uncultured Oligoflexia bacterium
AAATCATTTCGGATCAACTATTAAGTAGGTCATTTTCTGTTAAAACCTACATATGTTAATTAGAAATATACTCATTTTATTATTAGTATCATCAGTTATTTCATGTTCAAGTGATGATCCATCTCCATTAATCCCTGTTTCTGCACCAGAGGCATCTTCACCTAATGGAGGTCAATCAGGTAGTGGTGAAAGCTCTACTGATTCATTAAACACGGAAAATCAGCTTAAGTACTCAGACTTTCGTTTTTTGTGTGATGAAGAATGTAACCTAAATCTAGGAATCATCATATATAAAGATAAGACTTGTCCATCATATGCGATTTCTGAAAATGAAGCTTACTTCAGTTCAAAATGCTTTGAGGAAAGTATCGAAGAATTAAACGACATATGTGAAGAAGAGATTTTAGTTAAAGGCCATAGAGCAGTCGCAAAATGTGAGAGTGTATCCGAATATCTCTCAACTTCAAAAGATGAAAAAGTATACAAAATCAAAACTCAAGAAGAAGCATTCGTAAAAACAGAAGACGTTACACCAAAGAATATTATGTTTAACCTTGTCTTAGATGATTCCAGTAAAACAATTAAGCAAGAGGTAAAAACTTGTGATTATATCTTTGATACTGTTCATGAACTTCGTTCCGTAAACGAAGACTCTGAAGTAATTAAAGTAAGTTGCGAAGATAAGAATTTGGTGAGTGGCAAAGGTATTAAAAATAATAATTTAATAAATGTTGAATGTTTTGAAAACTCTAATTGTTCAATTATAACTAATACAAAAAGAGAAATCTCTCTCGTTAATGCTTTTAATAGTAAAATATATAAAAAATCATATACATACTTAAGTGAAGTGAAAGTCAGTGACCCATTTTTATATAATGAATTTAGTCCAATTTATAACAATAATATTATAATTTTGAAAAAAACTGTTAAGTGTCTTAAGAGAGATGGAAGAAGATTTGATGGATCCATTCCTTCTATAATATTCAATGTTGTTGAAGATGAAAAAGGTCAACTTTCTGTAGTGAGAAGTAAAGATAGAATAGTTGAGAGGCTATTTTTAAAATTTTGTACTAAGACTAATTCTATACCTTTATATCAATATATTTTTGAAGATTATGAATACACTTGTAAATTTGATAAAGAAGAAAGAAATGGAAGAAATGTAAAAAATAGTGAAATAATGATTCCTTTATGTAATCAAATAGAGGATGAAATAGTTCATCCTCTATTTGATTAATATTAAAAGTCTTTTAAGTTGAATGGTTTGAGCACTTCATTTGAGAAAATTGTCGATATTTCGTCATCGTCTATTCCTATATTTCTCTCCATTTCTATAAGTTCTTTCTGGTAATCATAGAAATTTAGATCTTTATGGTTTTGAACAATTAAATTTCGATATTTTGTTTTTAAAAGCCACACATCATTTATTTGATCATATTGTCTGTCATTATTTTTATATTTGATAGTAATGTCATTTGGTACAGTAATAATTTTACTTACGCCGGGACCTGTACTTCCTTCACCTAGGACATACTTAACTTTTGCAGATATTTCTAAACCTGGTCCAGTTGAACCTTCACCAGCATACGTAATGTTTGTTATTAAAGCTAATAATATTATATATTTCATTATTTAATCTCCTGATCTAAAACTGTTAATAACACTGAAGAAACTAGTGTTTCATCACCATTATTTTCTGGGTCTTTTAATATCTTTTTAATTTCAAAGTAATATTCTTCAACAAGACTATTTACTTGATCTTTTACTTTAGAAACATTTACATTTTCATAAATTATTCTAAAGTCTGTTCTAGGTACTTCCCCTGTTACTATAAGCTTCGATGATAACTCATCCATAAGAAGGGTCCCTGCTTTTATACTACTCACAGCATCAAGATAGGTCGCTGGTCCTTTCGTGAAAAATCTACCATTTTTGTTAATAATAAGACCATCGGCAGCTAGTTTCATAAAAAGTTTATGTCCAGATCTTCCATATTCATGCAGAATATATTGTTCTGACAAACCACCTTTTGTAGATGCTAGAAGCATCATCTTGTATGTAGATGGGTCTTGGAAATATTTTTCTAGTGATTCATCTAGCTCATTAGTTTTTGATGTCTCAATGTAAAAACTAAAAAGACTTTCATGAATTTCTGGGTAGTAAGATTTGATGAATTCAACTATTTCCTCATTGCTGCCGCATCCTCTTAAGACTTTGATTGCTTGGTCGATAGTTGGTGTTTTGATGTCCATGTTTTCAATTCTGTTAAGTGATGAACTTGAGAGTCCCCATTTACGAGCGATTTGAGATGAACTAAAACGTGGGTGAGCACGCTTGTAATCTTTGACTTTTTCGCGAAGCACCTCGCAAAGAGTCGGTTTGTCTTGATAAACCTTATCCATTTATTTCCCCTCCCATAATGTTAGTTTTGTAGCTTAAATGGCCGCTCGAGTCGAGGAAGCCTGTAATAAGTTCCAAAAAAATTATATTTGTCAAGTTGTGAGGGTTATAGATCAGATGTCCCAGATCGGTGTATTTTAACCGAAATTATTTGAAAATTTCCCGATGTGGGATGGTAAATACTGTAAGTAGCTGAATACTCGAAATTTGTTGTGTGAAATAATTTCATAACTTGAGTGAAAACCTTAAGTCAAATGCTCAACCTGCCGAAAATACATTATAGATATATCTTTGGAGAAGGGATGAAAAAAGTAATACTATTTTTTTTCACTATACTTAGCATTAATGCTTATCCACAAAATGAAACATTAATGCAAGCCTGCCATAAATTAGAAATAGGTGAGGTTATTGGCGGTGAATTAATGTCAGACTTAAGAATTTATCTTAAGTCTATGATAGGTTTTAGTAATTTAGAAAATGAAACTATGTGTACATACATGAGTCCGAGTGTGAGCTCTGACACTTTTGTAGGTTTTATTGATCAAATAGCTCAGAAGTATGATATTCCAGTTGAGCAGTTCTATAAATTTCATCTTACACATATAAAGTGTGACGGAGAACTTGCTATCTTGTCGGCTATGAGATTTAACACAAGTGTGTTTAAAGAAATGCTTAGTCGTGGTTATCCTGTTAATGCCACTATTAGTAGTGATTTAGATTCTCGAAATGAACTAATGTTACTAGATTATTTAAAAATTTTAAGTAAGGAAAGAAGAGATTCTTGGATTAAAACTAGTGGTAGAGTTTTGAGAAAAGATTATAGTGCTAAATTGTGTGCTGAAGTAGGAGAAGGTATTTGTATATAAAGATTTTTCTTTTCACTTTTGCTTCACTGTACGGCTACACTTGTGATTATACACAGGGTAAATTGACTGTTGTTCCAACTGTGATAAATGTAAGTGATGATTTTAGTCAATTGAGTTGTTTGAACTCATATCAAGATTTTCTAGATGAAACAGTTGATTCTGTAGAAACATTGTGTAGTTGCTCGAAAAAGTATCCATCACAATCCCCTAAGCCGCTTTCTACACTTTCTGATAAAGCATTTCCTGCGGTTTTAGATAAAATTGTTGAGATTAGAGACTTCATTTTGTTTACTAATCAATTTGAGGGTGAATTTGAATTAGAGCCAATGTGTAACTTAAGGAAGGTTGTAACAAAAAACTGTCCTGATGAGACTTATTTAAAACAAGTATTTGCTAACGTTTTAGATGACAAATATTTCAATAAAATGACTGATAATACTTCTGAGCAGATCATAGATATACTCGCCGATAAATTAATCTATGAGAGTGAAGGACGTGTTATTAATGGCAGTATATCGGAGTCTCCACTATGCATAACTCCTGATTTCTATTTTAGAGCTGATGTTGTTGAGTTTTCTGCTTTAAATCGGAGTAATTCGATTTTGTTAAAACAGGGGTTTACAGACTATAAGAATGGAAAAATTAATAAAGATCAATTTTCTAGGATTGTTAATATAGATATGAAGGATAGATGTGGTGATTTAGAAAATACTTTAAAGTTTACGTGTGATCCTAGTAATATTGAAAAAATAAAAGCTAGCACTATTCATGATGATAATTCATATGTTGCTATCTTAGATAGTTTAAATACAGAAGAAGATAATGAAATACAATATTCGTTAGAGAAGCTGGGATCTATATGTAAAGAATTTGAGAAAAATGCAGTTCATACATCAAGTATTTTTGAATCTGGTGAGGTTAGAGTTGATTTCAAAAGGTCTCTTCCTTATTCAAAGAAATTTAACAGTAACTATTTTGACTTTGCAGTAAATAAACAAAACTCTAGAATGATTTGTGATGCTATTTGTAAGGATCCAAAAGCGCCATACGCTGTTGAAGGTTGTGAAAGAAAGACTCATGATGTTGTAATTAAGGAAATGGGGTGTAACCAAGTGACAAGTCAGTTATCACAACTTGCAAAAAGATGTGAATACATTACTGCGATCTATCAAAAAGAAATAGATAAAGAAAAAGAAAGTTTAGAGAGGCAGGCGGAGCTTGTTGAGCAGGGGAAACTGAAGGTTGATGAGGTGACGGGTAAGTTGGTTTCGACGGATCCGGATATTGATTATAGTGCAGAACTTGAACAGAAAAATGAAGTAAGAAGTTCGAGGCTGGCGCAGTTTCTCGGTGTTGAACCAGTGAAAAAGCCAGATGTGCCGCAGGTGCAGGTTGCGGCGAAGCAAGCGACGGTGAATGAGCAGTCAACAGCTGTAAATGGAGCGGAGGAGCTTGGTGGAGGCACTGGAGAAGAGTCAGTTAGCCGAGTTGGTGATAATGGTATTCAGATTGTAAAGTCTATGCGTGCTGGAAATACAGCAGGTTCGGGGCAAGATAGAGTAACCTCACAAGTTGTACAATCGCAGCAAAGTTTACAACAGCAACCTTTGAATGTGTCAACGAGTCGTGCTGCAAGGCCAGTTGTCGATAGAAGAGCGCAAGCTCTTGTAGCTTCAAAAATGAATGAATTACAAACGAAGTTAAAGCAAATTGAAACTGAACGTAAGAGGTTTCAAGAAATTGCAAACTCTAATCAAGATCAAGCTGTTGATTCGATTGCTGGAAATATTGAGGCAGGACTCTCAGTTGATAATGGTTTCTCTCTAGGGACACCAGGTACTTCTACTGTAAACGCTTATAACTCATTCGGCACAGGATCAGGAAATAACTTTGCTATAGGAAATGGTGGATCTAGAGGACTTGCATCTAAAAACTCCATTGACTACAGCGGAAGTGATCAGGAAAGGCCGACTAACTTTTTTGGTGAAGACCCAGGGGTTCAAGATAGCCAAAGTGGTGAAGAGATTGTTGGTGATGGAACTAATGGAACTGGGGGAGATGACCCGGAAAGAGTTCGACTAGCAGGTGAAATTGCTGCAAATGGTGGTAGTCCAATTGCTGCAGGAAACTTACAAATCGATGGAAATTCGCCAGATATGTCGAGAATCTCAAGACTCTTTAATAACGAATTATCGGTAGCTGAAATTGGCAAGGCCAGTGACTCAAATGGAGAAGAGAAAGTCGTTAAAATTACACAAGATCACCTTAAAAGTGACTCGATTGATCTTGTTCAACTTCTAAGAGATCGAGATGATATTAATGCAAGTATTGATGTCATTAATATCGTTTATACAAATCCTGAAAATGAAAATGTAACAGCTAGGCTAGTTCCAACAAGACATAAAGATAACTTCACGGGCTACACAATTGATGACAATAATAGTGTTGCTTGGTTATCGAATCTATTAAGAGCGAAAGCTAATCTTATTCGTTAGAGCTAATCAGGTCTTTTTTCAAAACTGAAATTAATTTATTAAGAAGTATAATTTGCTTCATGTCCTTCTCGTAGAGAACAACTGTGTTATGAGTGTATATAGTCTTGGTCTTTGCTTCAGTATTTGGGACTTCAACGACAGATTTAAGAATGCTCACTTTCTCATTAGGCTTTACGTCAAATTTACCACTATAGAAGTCTAAGATCTTTAGTAAATCCTCAGCAGGGTAATATGTCGATCCATCGCTACCGGTGTGATCTGTGTTAAGTAGGGCGTGTGCGCTACCAATCGTTGTATCCGTGATCTCAAATTCAACTAATACTGGATTGGCGTGAGATATAAGAGCATAGTTTACAAGATCCTTTCTAAGCTGTTCGAAATTACACTTATCACTTAGATAATTAATCTCTTGTTTTATATTAATGACTTTTTCTTCTTTTTTTACGAGACACTCGAGCTCATTCGCTCTTGAAAAGAATGATAGAAATGACAAACTTAGAATAAGTAAAATCTTCATAAAAACCTCGTTTATATAATTAAAACAAGAGAAGTTAGTCTTATCAAGTTAGGTTTTCTAAATCTGAAATATTTATTACTTATCAGTAGGTTTGCTATGCGTTAATCGGAGTTTGGTAGTCCAATTGAGTACGATTCACTGCCTTTAAATTGTTCTGGTCTTGAGTGATTCCAGGTTTTTAAAATTTTTCCAGTGTTCTCATCGGCCAATGCATTAAACTCTCTTTCTTGACCTTGAAAGTTTGTTTGAATCATTAAAATACTCTCATTCTTATAGGGAATTCTTCTCACAAGTTCCATGTCAGTTACACGTAAAACCTTATTATTCATAATCACTAATTGGCGTGTTTTTTCAAAGCTTCTTTGATCAGCAGGTGAGTGGTTTCTCTTTCCTGCAGCTGCCTTGCCTTTATGTTGATGGTCATGGGAGTGTGGGTGGGAGAGGTCATCTTTTTTTTCTTTATTAGTTTTAAATTCTTCTTTTGCAATATCATTTTGAGTTACTAAAGCACCACTCTTAGTTTTAGAGCTTTCTAGTGTTCTGGTCTTTTGATTAGTCGATTTATCACTTCTTTGTAGAAGAAAGTATGTGAAAGTGAGCGCTAGGGCAATGAGTGGAATTGCTATTTTTTTCATTAATCAATAATCGTAAAACTAATATTTAAAATTTTAAAAGGATCTTCACCAGCATATTCCCAGTCATAATAATCATCGTTATTACGAGAGGCATCTTGTGAGTGGTGACAGTCATCACAGTTTGTAAAGTTAGCCCTTAAGCGACAAATTACCTTTGTACCCTGTGGTACATTCTTATTTACTTCAAATAAGACGATGTTTGTATCCTTAAAATTAGGTCCATTATCAACTGGGTTCTTATCACTTTCTAGCCAGTTGGATTTAGGTCTAATGAGTGAATACTCAGCGCTGTCCGCTCCAGGTATTGCCTTTATGAAACAATTCTTAGTGTCGTTTTCATCAAGGCAGTCTTTTGCTAAGAAACCTGAATCGCTAACGAGCTTGTTGTAAAACTCTCTTTGAGTGAGAACTTGAGTAGAGTTGCTATCTTTATACTCAAGTAGACAAGCTGGATGATAGCGATCATCATCATCAAAATTTGTCTCACTTAATGCAGTACATGCTGTTCCGCCTTCAGAAGTACTAGGATAGCTATCTGCAAGATTTGAGCAAGGCATATCATTTTCAGCATGTGACCATGGAGCGGCAGTAATTTTAGCTCCACCCATGATTTGGTTTGAGTCATTGTATAGATTTACATAGAGACCGAATATTTCACCAGGGCTAACTTTGCCGTTTCCATTGTTATACTGAGCTGAAGAGTTTTTTACATCACTACTAAGTACCTCTCCACCATTAATGTAGCGACTGATTAAAGTGCTCATCGTTGCACGATCATCAAAAATACTAATTTCAGAATACTCAATTCTCTCTTCAAGCTCGAGCTGACTCTTTGTGATTAGCTCCGATCTGATACGATTTGTCACAGTCACAGCTTCGTTCGTTCTTAGTGGCAAAGCGGTACTATTCAAGTCATCATTATAAGTTCTAAATAGTAAGAGTCCGTAACTATCGAGGAGAGTTTCTAAGTCATCTTTAGTAAAGAGACCACTAGGGCAGTATTTTGAAGAGTTAACAAGAACGTTCTTAGCATGCCTTGCCATTACTTGTGAAAAGTTTCTAAAGTTTGGAGGTCTAACAGAAGTTGACCATAAGTAAGATAATTCTGGATTCATATTAACAGCGTAGCTACTGGAATTTCTAAGCTCATCAGTTCCTTTAGCTGTTAGGTCTCCTAGCTCAGCAAGGGATTCCGTTAAGATGTTAGCTACTGCTCGAGAAGCTCCTCGATGATCAAGAAAACATTCCTGAATAATTGTATCACTAAGTGAAACTAGAAAGTGAGAGTAGATTTGACCAGTATAGTGAACATCTCCTTGGCTATTTCCTGGAGAGTTAGGATTGTACGCAATGTATTCCGGATACTTTAGACGGTTATTAAATCCTGTTGTTGAAACTGGAATTTGGTGGAGGCTTTCATCTTCTCCTAATGGCCTTGCACCATTTAAGTAACGACCAAAGGCCCATTCAAAAATTGATTTTCTTCCGTTCATATAAAAACTAAAGTAGTCAGCAATTCCTTCATTAATTGAAAGAGCTTCGTAATTTCTAATGTTTCCAAAGCTATTTGTATATTCAGTTCCTGCTGTAAATGGAACCCAAGAAAAGTATCCACTACCAAGAGAGTAGTAACAACTACCGGTACTGGTTTGTAAAATTGTACCAGCTGCATCTGCAAATACAGTGCTTGGATCAGTTGTTGCGATATTACAAGAATTACCCGTGTTACATTGAGTATTAAAACTACATGTGAAACCACTAGATATATAAGCTTCCCTAATAGTATATGGAATTTCATCAATGAGTTTTAAAGCTGCATTGTTTCTGATGTTGTACATCATATCGACTAGGCCGTGACCCATTTCGTGGTAGAGTACTGTAGAGTCTTGTGAGTACTTTAGTCGATCTCCGTAAACTTGGTCTTTTCCCATACAGATTTTAAATGAAGCAGAATTGTAAAAAGCATTTGAACCTGCCTCATCACAATCAGCAAATACTTTAAGTTGTTT
>CAWUIU010000119.1:0-8906 GCA_963922285.1 uncultured Oligoflexia bacterium
ATTAGAAATTTATAATTATCTTGAAATTTTCCATTTGTATTAAAGCTTAACATTATTATATTCCTTTTGTGTTACATCCAACTTTTCCAGTATTCTTTATTTTCATTATCCTTAAACCATTTTGTTGGTTCAAGAGGATATCTTGTGTCAATCATGACTGCATATTCGTCAGTATATGTTTTCTTACTTCCCGATTTAAAAGCCTTTGGGTGAGGTCCATGATTAATACCTTGAGGATGGAAAGTTATAGCTCCTGCCTCGATGTTGTCACGACTGAAAAAGTCTCCCTGATGATAGAAGAGTACTTCATCATAATCGATATTAGAGTGATAAAATGGGACTTTTAGCACTTTATGCTTTTCATCTTCGAGTGGTCGTTCAACAAATGAGCAAACCACGAAATTTTTTGCAACAAATGTTGTATGGCCAGAAGGAGGAATATGATAGCGGTGACTCATAATAGGACAGTAGTCATAGATCGATATTTTCCATGGATAGACAGATCCTTTCCACCCTTTCACATCAAGTGGATTAAATGGATAAGTTACCCTTGTCATCTTACCAAGTCTTTTAATATTTAAAATATATTCACTTTCATCTTGGTCAGAACCGATTGCTGCTTCAGGAACGAATTTAACTGTTTGATCATAAAGTGCATTTGGACCAAGAAGCCCTCGCGATGGTTCTTCAAACTCAGAGCTAGACTCAATTTGCAGTACTTTTGTAGTATTTTTAATTTTAAAGATATAAGTTGTTCCGCGTGGAATGACAACGTAGTCACCTTTAATGAAAGGAATATTACCATAACTTGTTTCAATAGTTCCTTGTCCATCGTGAATGAAATAAAGTTCATCATAGTCAGCATTACGATAAAACTCTTTAAAGTCTTTTGTAAAAGTTCCAAGGCTTATAAGACAATCTTTGTTTGCAAGAATTGTTCGCGTCGTATCCTTTAAATCTTTATGATTAAAAAGAGTCGGTAGGTTTTGAGGCTTGAGCTCACCTTCAATATTTGTCCAGTTGACGGGAGGATTTTCGTGATAGAGCTGTGAAACACGACCAAAAAATCCGTCTCTTCCATGTTCTTCTTCATAAAGTCCTTCGGGAATATCAACATGGGCTTGTTTTGTATAAGTACCAGATGCTTTAAAGCTTTCAATTCTATCAGGCATCTTTTTTTCCTATTGTGTTTACGAGGTTACCAATTGATTCGACCTCTAGTTCAATTTTATCACCTGGCTGAATCCATTTGTCGAGTTCTAGACCACAGCCTGTTCCGACAGTACCACTTCCAAATAGATCACCAGGGAGTATCCACTCATCTTGAGATACATGATGAATCATCTGTGCCCAAGAGTAGTGCGAGTCACCACTTTGGCCTTCTGACCATAGCTCCCCATTGATAGTTGCTTTCATATTTAAGTTTGGCTCTTTAAAATCGAACTCATCGAATGTGGTAATGACTGGTCCAATTATTGAACAGAAATCTTTACCTTTTGCTGGTCCTAGTCTAATCGCCATTTCTTTTTTTTGAATGTCTCGTGCAGAGATGTCATTTAAAATTGTAAAACCAAAAATATGCTCATGTGCATCTTCAAGTCTTACATTCTTACCTTCTTTCCCGACGATCATACCAAGTTCGAGCTCGTAGTCTAAAACATTAGTATATGAAGGCCATAGGACCTCATCTTCTGGTCCGATAAAACCATGTGTTGGTCCTTTGTAGTAAGCAGGGATTTCGTACCAGGCTTCTGGAATAGGCTCGCCTCTTTTTTCAAAACCTTTTGCAACATGTTTCTCATGAGCGTAGAAGTCTCTATAATTTGGTATCTTATCAATAGGTTCTTTCAAACTTGCTTCACTTCCGAGCTTGAAAGCAATTGGTGTGCCGTCTTTTAAGTCAAGATCTCCAACCTTTTCAAGGAATAAATAAAGTCCATAACATTCGCTTAAAAAATCAATTGGATCTTCTTTAAGACTCAATATTTTAGAGAGGCTAGAAGGACATGTGTAATTAGCTCTTTCCCAAAAATTGTACTTTCCCTCTCTTTCATAATCACAGGCCCAAACATAGTTCGGATCAATGACAAGTTCATCATTAAAAATGATACCCAATCTTTTTTCTTGGCGAGGAGAGTTAGTTTGAATGTATTGACAAATTTTCATAATTAGTTCCCTTTAGCTCTTCCAAATTTTTTATCATATTCAGGTAAGATTTTATCCATTGCTTCGTAGTAATGATTCATTTCATCTTTTGTTCCGAGGCTGACTCTGACAAAGTCAGGCATTTCATTTGCTTTAAGAGGACGGATAATGACTCCTTCATTAAGAAGGCGATTGAACATAAAGTCACTTGCTTCACCTGATCCGGTTTTGAAAGCTACGAAATTAGTAACAGACTTAATTGGATTAAATTCTTTCGTATTTAAATAGTCCATGAGTTCAACATAACGACTAAAGTTATTTTCAATTGTTTGTTTTAGGTGAGGTATATCTGTGAGTGCACCCACCGCTCCAACTTGTCCTATAAGATTTGGTTCAAATGGAAGTTTAACTCTATTGAGATATTTAATGAGATCCGAGTGAGCAAAACCATAGCCTACGCGGATTCCTGATAGTCCATAAGCTTTTGAAAATGTTCTTAGAGTGAGAACGTTGTCATATCGATACTCCATTGAATCAGGATAGTCATCGCGACCAATAGCGAATTCATAATAAGCTTCATCAATTAATACAAGGACATCGTCTGGTACATAGTCCATTAAGTAATCAAACTCTTGTTTACTTATATATGTTCCTGTTGGGTTATTTGGATTTGCAATATAGATGACTTTTGTCTTGTGTGAAATACTGTCTTTTAGCGCTTCAACATTAAAGCGATAGTCTTCAGTAAGAGGAACAGTTTTAAGAATGGCACCAGCACTTCTAGCTAGAATGTAAAATCCGATAAAGGTATTATCACATGTTAGAACTTCATTTCCTGGCTGAAGAATTGCACGAGCAACGTAGCCCATAATACCTTCACTACCATTTCCAAGTACAATATTATCAGCTTTTAAATTGTATATTTCACTAAGTTTGTTTTTCAATTTGTATGCGTGCATATCTGGATAGCGATGAACTTCCCATAATTCTTTTGTCATCTCTCTAATTGCATAAGGTAACGGACCAAGAGGGTTTTCATTACTTGCTAATTTAGAAACACGAGTAAGACCTTTTTCTCTGACAAGTTCATCAATTGGCTTTCCTGCTTGATAAACTTTTAATTTGTCTAGGTACTCAGGTGTTAAGCCTGCGTGCATTTCTCTCTCCTTTAAATTTGTCTCACAAAGATAGCATAAAAGTTGGTCAGAAGTCCTGTTCGATAACACTTGTCTTCGCTATAATAAAGTTGTGGAAAAATATCATTTTGGCCAATTTGGACCAGAACATTTAAAGCTTTTAGATGAAGGAATTCGGTTATTTAATTCAGGTCATTACTGGATGTGTCATGAGGTTGTTGAAGATCTATGGATGGATCATATTGGAGATAATGCCAGATATGTCTTCTGGGTTATTATACAAATTGCCACAGCGCTCTATCATCATGAGGATGGTAACTTAAATGGTGCGAAGGGAATGAATAATAAAGCAAAGCGTAAAATAGAGTTTATTGAAAAGAATCATGTCGAGTCTGAATTGATGGAAAAGAACCTAAATTGGTCAAGATTGAAATCGATTGTGAAGTCAATTCCTTATGAAGCAAAATTATCAGACTTTGATAAGTTATCAACTTTTCGCTTTAAAGATCCGAAAAAGTGGGTGTATTAGATAGTTATTATCATTGAGAGAAGGGTCGAAAATGTCTAATGTATTAAAGCTGCCATACTTTTTCTTTAAGTCCGTGGATCATTTAAAATCAGATAGAAAAGTAATGTTCTTAAGTGTTATTCCAGTGCTCATTGGTTTAACGTGTTATTACTTTTTAGGTCAGTATGTTTTTGGTGATTTAAAAACAATGGGAACTGAGTATTTAGCTGGCTATATTGATATGTCCGGTTGGATTGGATCATTATTCACTTGGATAATTGCACTTGTATTTGCAATTGTTATTAATTTTACATTTTTTATTTTTGTTTCGGTAATAGCATCTCCATTTAATGATCTGATAAGTGAGAGAATTGCTGAAATTTATGGCCTTGATCCTGAGGGAAGTGATGGGAAGTTTTTTTCTCGACTACCTGGAATTATAGGAAATGAATTAAAGAAGATTTCTCTGATTATTTTACTGTCGATAATAAATATTATTATAAGCTTTATATTTCCACCATTAAGTTTTGTTATTGCAGGCTTGCTATTTTCAGTCTCATTTGTTGATTATTCATGGAGTCGAAAAGAAATGACATTTTCAGAATGTAGGAATGATTTCAAGAAAAGTGGGATTGTTTATACATTAGGAGGAATGGGATTTCTTTTTCTGATTTCTATTCCAATTTTAAACTTATTTTTTCTTCCACTTGCAGTTGTTTTTTTTACAACTCTACATATTGAAATGGGTAAGTTAAATGCTTAGTTTTTTGATCAGAGTAGGAGGAGAGGAGAAAGAGTTTCTTTCAATTTTACCTCTTGTCTATGGAATATTAAATAAAGATGAACTAAACCGTGTACATGTGATCGTTGATGAAGGTTTTGCAGTGAACGATAAATGGTTTCATGATCGTTTACAAATTTATCATATTCCTGAAAAAAAAAGGGACTCCCTTTTTGGGGCTCATCATTTTGCAGCAAACTTACATGAAGTATTTAATATTGATTTTTATGTCGACTTTGTTTGCGACTTTAACTCAGCCTTTTTGGGGCTTGCATTTAGAGCTCGTAAAAAAATAGGGCTTCAAGGTGGACCTAAGAGTTACCTCTATTCTTACTCACTTGAAAACTTTGAAGGACTTTTTCTTGATCAGAAGAAATTAAGCGTAATCGATGTCATTGATATATTTCATAAATCGGACTTTCCTTTTATGGAATATAGGGAGCTGTCTAGAGAGTTTGAGAACGTGCTTTTTGATTTAACAAGTTTTGATAATAAGTTGATCGAGAGATATAGGAGTATCTTTAATCAGTTCACTGACTTAAAATGCTTTGGCTGGGTTCCAACTCATTTAAGTGAAGACTTTGAAAGTCCTTTTAAAGATGAAGATAATATTGAAGTGTTTGAGATGCCCGAAGAAAAGCTTGTTGAGGGATTAGAACGATTTGATCTATTTATTACAAATTCATATATAAAAGCGCAAGTTGCTCTACTAAATGGGGTAAGGTCTTTTTTAATTATGGAAGAAGGTGACGAGCTTGTTTCTTGGGCCCACATGGACTCATCTGTTGGAACTCTAAAGTTTGATGAAACTGATCTAGTTTTATATGGTTTCGATGAAGAAAGAGCACTTCGAGTTCCTGGGGAACTAGAAGACTACATAATTAATTTTAATACCTTAAGGCTTGAACCTAGCTAATTATCGCCAACTTGAACGTTTTCGTTTCAATTGGTAAAATATTAGTATGAGTGCAATTGTTACAAACTCTGATTCAAATTACTTTATCCAAATAGCTCAATTTACAGATATAAAAGATATTGCGAGAGTTCATGTCAACTCGTGGTGTGAAACATACGAAGGAATAGTTGCTAAGACTTATCTCGAATCTTTAAAGTATACTGACCGTGAGAGAATGTGGGAAATGCTTATTCCTCGAAAAAAGGGACATGGTGGAACGCTCGTTATCAAGGACCCTAATGGTGAAGTTGTAGGATTCTGTGACTTTGGGCCAGCAAGAGAACATGAGCATGGTATAGATTCTGAAGTTTATGCAATTTATCTTTTAAAAAAGGTTCAAGGAAAGGGACTAGGAAAATTACTTCTTTATAAGGCTTTTGAACTTTTAAAAGATCAAGGATTTCGTTCGGTTTATCTGTGGATTTTAAAAGATAATCCTACAAAGTACTTTTATGAAAAGCTTGGTGGCGAGTATCTAAAATATACAACTGTTAATATAGGCGAGCAGCAATTGGCAGAAGAGCTATATTGCTGGGATCTATAGACTTTTTAGGTAAAATTAAGCTTGTTTTTCCAATGCTTTACAAACTTAATAGGTCAGTTCAAATACACTCTTTTCTAAAATGAAAAAATTATCAGGTTTTCAATAATTTACACGACCTTGTGAATCTGATGATGTATAAGCTTGAAAACAAAGGATTTCATGTGAATAAAGTAGGTAAAATTACGAAGAATAATAAAGGTAACTTTAGGCCAAAGAGTGGAAACTTCAAGCCAAATACAAGATCATTTGCTCCAAAAGGTGGAACAGTCTATCTAGGAAACCTCCCATATAGTGTTACTGAAAAAGATATAAAAGCTTTGTTTGCTAAGTTTGGAATCGTTAAAACTGCAAAACTTATTACTCAACCTGGTTCTACTAAGAGTAAAGGAATTGCTTTTATCTATATGCTAAAAGAAAAAGATGCTCTTAAGGCTGTTGAGTACTTCAATAGAAAAAGTTTTTCTGGTAGAACTCTTAAATGCAGTATTGCAAAAGAGAGAGGCGAAGAGCAAAAAAAGAATACATTTAAGCCTAGAGTTCGTACTAAAACTTCGAAAGAAGACCTGGCAGCTGTAAAGAAAGAGAGAAGAAGATCATCTCTTGATAAAATGTTTGAAAGCATTGGTAAATAATGGCCTTAACTAATAATGATATTTTAAAAAAGTTGAGAGTCGCTTTAAAACTCCGAGATACAGATATTATTAAAATCCTTAATCATGTTGAGTTTAAAGTTACGAAGAGTGAGCTGAGTGCTCTATTTAGAAATGAAGATCACCCAAATTATAAAGAGTGTGGAGATCAGATCCTAAGAAACTTTCTAAATGGTCTTGTTATTGAGAAGAGAGGCCGAATGGAAAGAAGGATTGATAAGAAGTAATAATCTTACTTATCTAAGTTTAACCGTCCTCCGTTTTTACAAATCTCTGTAACTCTTTTTGTACCTTTTGCGAAACTAACTTTGATAACAGTGTTTCTTCAACACAATACGGTTCTTCCTATTGGTAAAAAAATTAAATAGAGAAGGCCGATATAAAAAAGTCCCTCTCAAAAAATATATCTTTCTATCCTAAGAATTTGGGGGCGAAGTCTCTATCTCGCCATATTCTAAGTCATGACGATCTTTCATTTTTATCGATTTTAGTCAAGTTTTTCAATAATATCTTTAATGTCATAAATTCTGTTTTTATCATTTAATTAATTTCACTACCATTATTTTTTTGTGTAACAATACTTGATAATATTTCTGTTGGAAGTTTAGCAGCACAAAACTTTATATCGATAAGAATACTTTCAACAATATCGATACAGAGAATTTCATCAGTTTGCTCATCATACCTAACATAGCCAAAATGAGGAATTTCATCTTCACAATACTTCATATCAACCTGTCTCCCTACTCTTTGGTTTGCACAGATTACTTCATCTCCATATGCGATTAGTTTTCCAAAGCGCCCCAGTTCATCTGTACAAGACTCCATACTTATAGATTCACTTGCAGAATTAATACAGAAAACTTGATCATCCACTTGTACAAGTCTTCCTTTAGACTGATTAGAATTAAGACAGTATTCCTTGCCAATATGAAATCCATTGTTCGGATTTATACAATCTGCTCTTCCTAGCCGATCAATCCTTATCATCCCAAAGTTTGACTTTGAATTCTCACAATGATTCATACTAATATTCTTGCCACTACGAGGATTGATACATAATATATGGCCACTGCTACTTTGCACAATGATACCAAAGTCTGGAATTTGATTTGTACAATAATTATTCTCTAAATCTTTTCCGCTATCTGGGCTAATACATCTCATATAGTTTTGCCCTCTTGGCTGTGTTAAAACTCCATACGATGACTCATTTCCTTTGCAAAATTTATTATCGATAGGAATACCGGTTTGAGGGTCTAAACATTTCAAATATATCTGGCCCGGTGATTGAAAAAGTTTTCCATGAGTTGCGATACTCTCTTCACACCTATCCATGCTAATCTTTTTTCCTGTTCCTGGATCTGTGCATAACATTCTATTCCAATTAGTAGAATAAACTAAACTTCCATAAGAATTGCTATTAAAAGCATTTTTATGATCATAATATTTTTGAGGATATGATGATTTATTACTTGCTTGTCTTAACTCTCTTTTTAACCTGGCCATTTTTTCCTTATTAGCTTTATCTTTTTTAAGCTCTTGTTGCGCAAGCAATGATAACGTCAATCCTGTTGTTTCTGTTGTCGTGAAGTGTACATTTGATCTAGAGAAAACCATAGTGCAGAAAAGTGAGATAACAATAAGCTTTTTCATATTTGCTCCCTTCGTTCTTGAATAAGCAAATAAGATGCCAAGAATTTAGTATTCTAAGCTCTTAAAAGGAGGATAGTAAGCCTGAAGACTCATGTGATAGGATGATTAAAGCTTATACAGTAACGTAAAAATCATTTACACTTATTTGTGTCTATAACATTTTAGGTTAAGCCCTTGAAAGACGAGTGGCACATACTTAGAGTTCAAGAATTCACATACCTGAAGAATTTTAAGTTTTAAATAATCCATGTTTCTGTATCCGAATCTTTTTCTCAGTAAGTACGGCATTGTATTGATCTTCTGAGAGTGCATTTGTACAGTTTGTGAATTCTTAACACCAATTTAGTAGACCAGTCTTTATTCTGTTCGTGAACGAAGACCTTGTTACTAAAAAACGGTAGCGTCATCTGCTCTTGTTTTTCTATAGTGTACGTCACGGGTTTTTTACAAAAATACTTTTCATGTCTTTGAGGTAGAGGCCTGATATTTTATCAGAAAAATGTAGCCTGCTTAATCTGACAAACAAGGATA